>CAUYXQ010000007.1:0-15903 GCA_963577015.1 Candidatus Thalassarchaeaceae archaeon | reverse complement strand
AGATATCCATATTCCAGAAGCGGTCCATAACCCATTATTGGATTGAATGCTCCATGCTACCAATATCATCGCCATCCCACCGATTGCGATTGAAACAAGTGCGGTGGTTTCCTTGAGGGGTTCTATCCAGAAAGAAAGATCGCTCCATGACCAAACCAACACGAGTGCTGCGCCAACTACCACCCCTGGCTGTAACCAATTCCATCCACGGTGGGCACCAAAACAAGCAACTAATAACGCTGCAGGGCCGACCGAAAACATTGCAATTATCACCATCCATGCCACTCTTCCTGCAGCCCCTCTGTGATCTGGCATTCCTCTACGTCTACGTTCATTTTCGACCCAAGCATCCAATGCTACAATCGACAAAAGAGATACTTCGATTACTGTGAATGGCAAACGCCAAGAGGTTTGAGAAAAGAAAGTTGGATCTATTCTAATTGAATCTACCCCCATCAATGCAGTGATTACCCTTGCGATTACCATTAGTAAGATAACGCCCTCAAGTGCTGATGGTATTCTCAATCCTAAATCATCACGCCCCAATAATCCAATTCCCGCCAATGATATCAAGGCGATAAAGAGTGTTAGTTGGCTCCATTGGTCTGCTTGTTCAACAACTCCTGAACTAAGTCTGCCCGTGATGTGAATCAATGCAAGACCGCCCATGGCAATCGCTATTGGCATTTCTATTCCAGCAAAATCCGGCAGTTGTAAACCGATTTGGTTTGAACGCCATCTAGCTACTGCGATGAATAAAATACTGAGAATACTAGCGAATAATATCAATAACAAACCATAGTCGGACCCGTATGCTAGCCAAGCACTGGCAAAAATAGTAACGAGAATGAAGGTTATCACTATCGTCGGTTGGTGATGGATATCACCGGCCTCTAAATCGTATGTATCGCTAATAGAGCGTCGTACAGCGCGTTGTTTTTGTTTGCTTTCCAATTCTAATAACTCTGGATCTATCATCTTCATTGCGCTGCTTGAAGTTTCCACATTTTTCACTAATTCTCTCTTGGCTTCCAATCGTTCTATTCGGTCCTTCTTCTCTGCAACCGCCGCAAGTCCGGAACGAATCTCGCCCTGGGCAGCCAACCATGCGCCAGTGCTTACAAATCCAACTACCGTCAATGAAATACTAATGGTGTCTTCAATTACCGATGCTGCGATCAACATGGCTACGAGTGCTGCAGTCGATGCTAGAGCAGGAGGGAGGAGTTTTTCCAATCGTGGAGCGCGGGGGAGATAGATAACAGCAATAGCAATAAGAAGAGTGATAGTAAATATTCTGAGTTCTATTGTCGGGGTGAAAAAATCACTGCTACCTATTAGTGGAGTGGCAATCACCTTATCCAATGAAATTATCAACGCCATCAAAGCCATGAGACCGATTACTAGGGTTATCAATTGTCCTGGGAGAAGAGGATTGGGTCCTACCTCTTTGCCCTGTTGCTTATCATGTGCTAGCCTATCGCTCCAACTCAATATCAACCACGAACCGATGGTCAATTGTAATATCCATGCCGATGCAAAACCAAACCTCCATTGCAGAATTATTGCCGTCAGTGCCCAAGCACCCAAGATGATGCGCGGTGTTCCCTGGTGTCTATCCATTCTGATTACCATGGAATGGGTGAATAGCAATATTCCCATCAACCCAATCAACCCAAATGCAGGTAGTCCATCTGGCCGGGCGATCATCAATATCGCCAATAATGCAAAGACAAATCCTAGATTCCATAATCGAAGCAATCCACTATCTCGCAAGCGAGCACCGATTTCAGATAGACCTACCAAGCCTGCGGCAAGATTTACTCCGGTTTTTCCTAGGCTGAGATTTATCGGTATCTGCATCACTATCAGCAATAGCATGTAATATGAAAGGTCCCAGATATCTATCGACATCAATATCAAATCATCACTAATGATTCGAGATTCCAAATCTGTAGCGAAAATCATCAGCCAAAGCCACGGTGCAAGCACGGCGGTCCCAGCAAGAGATGGGGCTTGGCGTTTGATTGCGAGGCCTGCTAATCCGCACCAAAGCAAGGCCTGTGAAATAAGTAGGATGCGCGCCCCTCCAGCTGAATTACCCGCCGGAATTAACAGGGTTAGTAAGATTACAATAACGATTGAACCGGTCCAAAGAACATGATTTGATACCGAGGATTGGTCGCGAATAAATGCTCCTGCCGTGAGCAATGCCGCAATAGCAGCGAAAATCGCATAGGGGCCGATAAATGAAGGGGATGGGATTTGACCGTTGACCAACAATATCAACAAGGTGATCAACAATGGAGATGGCCACAAAATAAACGGAGCTAATCTCGTCCACGAGACCCCTCTAACCACTAGATATGATGCTCCGAATGCTGAAAGTAGCATAATGAGTTGGGCAAGAGCATAACCCGTCTCTGTGCGATGGGCGGCGATTGCCATCAAGGCACCTATCATTCCCAAGCCTATCGAAACCGACCACAGTCCGGGGTTCCCAATGCCCGCTCCACTCAAAGCCTTACTGAACCAATTGCTCTCGCGAGCAAAGCGTGTTGCCATTACCGCGTTTAGTGAAGTGACAAAACACATGAGTAAGAAGAGATGTAAGGGATTCTCAAAAGAAAGGATTTGTAGGTCAAAGATGTACCAATTATTGCTTAGGGCATGTAAGCCAACCCAAATATTAGAACTGGCAATTCCTAGAGATGCGAGGTTTCCACTATTACGTAATAGGGCCATTCCATGGAGTGCAACCGTACCGATAGCGATCATTATGGCAACGCCGAATTCGCCATACAGAGCACCCGCTGCACTACCGACCGCTAGCAATACCAAAGTTGCCTGTGCTGCAATCGCATCCTCGTCATGTCGTTGTGCGATGTAGATATTGAGAGCGACTATCGATAGTAGAGCGATTCCTAATTGATTAGCGTCGATCCAATCCCAATGATAAGCATCTATCGCCAAACCATAGAGTAATTTCATCGAAATAATTATCCAAGTAACTCCGAGAAGATGCATCTCAGAACGTGGAATCCACCTCTCCCCAAGATAGAACCCAAATACCGCCATTGACAGTAGCCCTGTCGCTCCTAAAGTCGGGTTCAATGCTGTTCCTACAATTGCACCAATGGCTGACCAAGTGATGACCATGGCTATCATTAGGCCAAAATGCAGCCGCTTCTCTCCCTTGACTGCAATACTTGTAACCGAATCCATTTCTGGTTTTTCATCTACGGTCCCATCACGGTTTATCGATGAAATTGAATCATCAGCGCTAAATAATTCGGAAACCTCTCCCATCGCTTCATCGGTTTCGATATGTTTGGCTTTCTCACTCTCCGGTTTGGATTGGTCATCGATATCAACGGATTCTGAATTAGAATCCCCAGTGATTATAAAACTGCCAAGGTCGACGCCATCGCCTCTTTCGAACGCTCGTTTCAAGAGTAGATCATCGACCTTCTCCTCATCGGCCACGCTTCGCACTTTCATCGGCATGATTTGAATATCACCCGATACTGCTAGTAATATGAAGCAGTTAACAAGCAACGGTGATTATCTATCTCCTGATGGCTGCTAAAATAGAAGGGATTACAGCCGTAATGGATTAAGAGTTGTTCTGAGTCGCGGCTATATGGCGAAGGCGTATGGGACCCCCTCTGGGGACCTTACCGATTCGGGACTCAATCCCTCGGGTGATGTTCATTGGAATCTACCGGCAAAATCGTTGATTGACCTCGCGGTAAATCGCGGAGAAGGGCTACTTAGCGCCCATGAAGCATTGGTTACTGAAACTGGCGAAAGAACAGGACGCTCCCCAAATGACAAGTTCATCGTCGACGAGCCAAGTACGTCTTCTGATGTCAATTGGGGCAAAGTGAATATCTCAACCGATGTCGATACTTTCAGGCGATTGAAAACCAAGGTGATTTCCTATCTTGATTCGTGTGATGCACTTTTCGTCCAAGATCTATTTTGCGGTGCAGAACCAAGTGAGGCACTTTCGGTTCGGGTCATCAATCAAACCGCGTGGCACAATGCTTTCGCCCGCAATATGTTCATTCGGCCTTCGGCAGAAGAATTATCGGCACACCAACCGGAGTTTACAGTTTACCACGCCCCTCATCTGGAGGTTGAGGATGAGAACCTGAACTCGCAATGCTTCGTAATCGTCAACTATGCTGCTGGAGAGGTTATCATCGGAGGCACTCGCTATGCTGGGGAAGTGAAAAAGTCTATTTTTAGTGTGATGAATCTGATTATGCCAAGAAAGGGAATCTTGCCAATGCATTGTAGCGCTAATACCACCGGCGAAAACACCGCTATATTCTTCGGCCTTTCGGGAACAGGAAAAACCACCCTTTCCGCAGACCCAAAGCGCGCACTCATCGGTGATGATGAACATGGATGGGGTGCTGCAGGGGTATTCAATTTCGAAGGTGGCTGTTATGCGAAACTCATCGACCTATCCGAAGAAGACGAACCGGAGATTTTCTCAACAACCCAGAGAAAGGGCACTGTTCTTGAGAACATTATTCTCGACGATGCTGGGGTTCCTGACTTTACCGACACCTCAAAAACGCAAAACACCAGGGGTTCTTATCCGATTGAATTTATCGATAATCGCACTGAAGATTCAAGGGGCGGCCATCCACAAAACGTTATTTTCCTTACTTGTGATGCCTTTGGGGTATTACCTCCTATCAGTAGATTGACCCCCAGTCAAGCAGCATACCACTTTATCTCCGGATATACAGCAAAAGTTGCAGGAACCGAGATTGGAATCACCGAACCAGTCGCTACCTTTTCCGCTTGCTTTGGTGAACCATTCATGCCAATGCACCCCGGGGTTTATGCCGATTTACTCAGTGATAAAATGGCAGAACATGGTGCTGCTGCATGGCTGATTAACACCGGTTGGTCGGGTGGAAGTTATGGTGTGGGTAGTCGTATGAAAATCAAGTATACCAGGGCGATGCTCAACGCTGCTCTCGATGGTGATCTCGACGATGTAGCATACACCACCGATGCTCGCTTTGGCTTTGAAGTGCCAACCTCTTGCCCAAATGTTCCAACAGAGATACTCCAGCCACGAGACACATGGAATGACTCTGCTGCATTCGATTTAGCAGCAAATAAACTCGCCTCGATGTTCTTGGATAATTTCAATCGTTATGCGGATGGCGTTAGTGACGATGTCAATGCAGCAGCGCCTAAGCCTGTGGCATAAGATTCTCGCCGACTATGCACGTGGCCTTATCGATGGCCGTAAATGGCTGCATAATCTAAAGAAGGAAGCAAATCCTCTACAGATTTTTCATTTGGTAAAAAAGAACAAACCATCTATGTGTGAAGATGGTGTTGCTCAATAATTTATCTCGTTTTATCAAAACCATTATCCCATTAGATTGATAACTCACTCATGTAGAGGTTAAACCGTTGAGAACTATGCGTCAAGTCAAGCTATTTATCGGGCTCATGCTATTAATCACCGTAATGTCACCCATGATTGACAATGGAACAGAACCATTTATCGATTTAGTGACACACGAAGATGACGTACCTGCTGAAGGAACTCTGGAATTAGCATTAGAGGAGAGAGGCGCTGCTCGTGCTGGTGGAAGAGCACCCTGTCCCGCTATTCAAAACGACGGGGGTAGTATTGGAGATTCTGGCAATGCTTCAAGTGGTCAAGCAAAAAGTATTGGCACTGATCCTACAACCCAATTCGCCGGTTGTGTCGATGCGGTAGATGCCGATGATTGGTTTGAATTCTCTATGACTGCCAGTAATGATGTCGATGCCGAATTAAGTGGCTATGACCCAACTGGTACAGGTACAAATGATTTCGATCTTTATCTGGTTTTTGAAGATAATGGCTCATATTATATTGCCGCTAGTTCAGAATATAACGACCCTGTGGAAAAGGTTTCTAGTCGCGGTTCAACTATTGAATCTACGGCTGGAACATATTGGCTAGTAGTTCTAAGGTACGCCGGTGATGGGGATTATTCCGTTGAGACCTGGACCAATACCACTGAAATGTGTAATGATTGGTCCGCCACACAGGACGACGGTGGAACCGGTCAAGATGCACCGGGCAATTGGACTGATTCACCTACTAATATGGGAACAAATGTCACCGATACCTACACTGGCTGTTTAGACGCTGAGGATACAAACGATGTTTTTGCCTTTGATGTTCCTGCTAACCACACCATCGAAGCCAAACTAGTGATGGATACAGGGATGGATTTCGATCTTTGGCTACATCAACCAAATGGTTCAGCGATTTCTTCCTCTGGTAATTGGAATGATGCTAATGAAACCGTTTCCTCTGAAGGCACACCTGAAGAGGGGATGCAAGGAGACTACTTTGTAAATGCATCACGATGGGCTGGAAATGGTAACTATACTCTCTATGTTTGGACCAATTGGTCAGTGCCTACCCCTAACCTAGATATTATCGAGATTGCAGCGCCATTAAATGTAAATCAAGGAGATATAACCAATATCGATGTTACAGTGGAAAACGATGGCACACTGGATGTCAATGACTCTTTTGTTGTCGATGTATATCTCAGTGTTGATCTCGCTGAATCATGGGTTGACCACCACCTGGGAAACACAACAACTGCAGGTTTAATGATAAATACGAGCACATCAGTCAGCATATCTGCTACTATTCCAACCGGCATGGTTGAAGGCGAATATAGGGTTATTGCTATTGTCGATGAAGCAGATGATATTTTCGAGAAGAGTGAAACTGACAACACTTACATTCATGATGAAAGGATGACTGTAGGCACTGTTACAGATTCCTGCAGTAATCAAGACGATGGTTCTTCGGGCGCAGATGCGCCCGGTGATCACACACTTGGCTCGGTTTACCTCGGCCTAGATGTTGAACAGGAATTCCGTGGTTGTCTCGATTCTAATGATGAAAATGATGTTTACAAGATTTCGATTAGCAGTGGCATGGATCTCAACGTGACTTTGGTGTCGGCACCAGTTGAAAATATTGATTTTGAAAGTGCTGATTTTGATATGAAAATCACTTGGACTAACGGCACAACAATCGATTCTAGTTTATCTAGTGGTGATGATTTCGTCAATCTCGAGGATAGTATTGCAGAAGGTGTCGCTGGTGATTATTACATCAACGTCTCCTATTGGGGTGGATTTGTTGGTGGTAGTAACCCCGGTGGCGTTTATCGCTTGATTATTGGCGAGCCTGATGATGGTAGTTATGTCGCTCCGTTCAATTGTGACGAGAGCGATGACATGATGCTTGGTGGCGATGCTAGTGATAGTTCGAGTAGCCCTTCTCCCCTAGGTACAAATCCAGACATTGACGATATGGGTTGCTTGGATACCGATGATGGAGTTGATGTCTACGGATTCGCCTTCTCGGATTCAAACAACTTTGAAATTAATTTGGTTCAGGATGAAGGTACGACCTTTGACGCCACGCTCTTCGATGAAAATGGAACGGTCGTTGATGGCTGGGATGATGATGGTACGGGCGCATTATTCTGGGAATCCTTGGGCAAGGAATCTCATGAAGGTGCGGATGGAATGTATAAATTGATGATTTCTTCTGGGGCTCAAGTGGGTAATTACAGCCTTTCGGTTACAACCACAGCCCCCATATTACCTGACCTTGAAGCAACAAATGTTAGTTGTGGTGAGCCTTCTGTTGCCGAAACTCTAACCGGTGAATTTATCGATTATTCATATACGGTTTCCAATCTTGGCGGACCTGGAACTGGTGATTGGACTTGGAAATTGAATCTTGTTCATGCTGAAGATATGTCTATTGCAACTACATTGATGAGTGATAGCCCGGTTTTCACATCTGCTGAAGGAGTGATATTAACCGACTCCTTCCAGTTGAAAATTCCTGACGATACACCAACTGGCACTTACCTTTGCCAATTAGTCATCGATGATGGCGACGTAGTAATTGAGCAAAATGACGATAATAACATCGCGAGCGGTGAGCAATTCTTTGTTCAAAACTATGAAGAAAAGTGGGCAAATGATATCGACCAAGATGGCATTAATACCACTGATATGGGTGATAGTAATGGTCCGGATGACTGCCCAACCGCTAGCGGTAACTCCACTGAAGATCTAGTCGGTTGTGGTGATGCAGATGGCGACGGTTGGTCCAATTCTCATGAGATGCAAGTCAACGATGAATTCTGGCTCGACCCGAGTCAATGGAACGATATGGACGGCGATGGAATGGGTGATAACCCAGATGGCACCAATGGTGACCAGTGTCCAACACAAGCGGGACCTGAATCCAATCTTGGCTGTCCGCTCGATACCGATTCCGATGGTGTTTTCGACGATGATGACGAATGTCCTGAAACCCTTGCTGGAGCAACCGTTGATACTGATGGTTGCTCTGATGCGCAACTCGCTGTTGATGATGGAACCGACAACGGTACTGATAATCAAACCGGCAATGTAACCGATGGTGGAACCGACGATGGAACCGACGATGGAACCGACGATGGAACCGATAGCACAGATGATGGCAATAATGGCCCAAGTGACGTAGTGCAGTCCGGCGGCGATGTTGGCCTGCTGGGCATGTCATGGGGAATGGTTGGTGTTATCGCCGCCGTAATCGTGGTATTGATTCTCACTTTGTTAATTATGGGCAGATCTGGTGGTGACAAAGATGTGATGATGGATAGTGCATTTGCTGCTGCTGCTGCAGGCTATCCAACTGCAGGCGGAGTAGACCAGAGCATTACCCCAGAACAACTTGCATATGAACAACAACTGATGGCAGCTGGCTATCCTCCAGAATATGCCCGCCAATACGCTGACCAGCACTTCAGGCCTTGGCTAACACAATGAGTTTCATTTGAGATTCAAACGCATATTTGAAGGACGTCCTCCTTCTGGCCTTACACATGACTCAGGTCCTGATGCAGACAAGTGCCGGCGATATTACGATTGATCTCTTTGACGAGGAAGCACCGGAAACGGTTGCTAATTTCTTGAAACTTGTTGATTCGGGATATTATGATGGACTACATTTTCACAGGGTGATTGAAGATTTTATGATTCAGGGTGGCTGCCCTCACTCTAAAGATCCGATGAGTACACGTGCAGGTACTGGTGGCCCTGGATGGCAGATTCCGTGCGAAAGAAGCGCACTGGCAATTGCCCATGATGTTCCTGGAATCCTCTCGATGGCAAACTCTGGGCCCAATAGCGGTGGTTCGCAATTCTTCCTCACCACCGTCGCTACTCCATGGCTAAATGGAAACCATGCGGTCTTTGGTAAGGTTGGCGTGGGTATGGATATCGTCTCCAATATCGAAAAGTGTCAGAAGGGAAGAAATGACCGTCCGACAAGTCCCCAAAGAATCATCAAAGCTGCACGGGTGTGAGGGAAATAAATGGCCTGCTTGGTCATTCATGGCGGCGCAGGCGGAGATGGTGTCTGGAACGGCCCTTCCAATCTCGACCCGCAACGCATCGCCTGTATGCAGTCGGTCCTCAGCGACATCGGTTCACTATTGGAAAATGGAGATGTCGATGCACTTGAAGCCGTGACACTCGCGGTTGAACGAATGGAGGATGAACCATTATTCAATGCGGGCAGGGGTTCGGTAATAGCGGCTGATGGCTTGATAACCATGGATGCTAGTATCATGAGAGGAAGCGATAGGTCCGCTGGATCGGTAATTGCAATGCAAAAAACAAGACATCCGATTCGCTGTGCTAATCTGATTCTTAAACAGGGATGGCCGGTGATGCTTTATGGTGATGCTGCAGATGTTTTTGCTGAAAAAAATCACCTTGAAATGGTTGATAGCGGTTGGTTAAGAACCGAATTGAGACAAGGACAATGGCAAAAATGGAAAAATGCTGATGGTGAGCCTGGCTCAACCGATGAAGATGATTCGGCAATACTCGATCACGATGGCATGGGTACCGTCGGTGCAATCGCATTGGATTCCTCTGGTCGATTAGCCGCTGCTACCAGTACGGGGGGTATGACTGGAAAGCCGAATGGCAGGGTAGGAGATTCTGCGATAATAGGAGCTGGAACCTGGGCGGATGATAGGGTGGCAATCTCATGCACCGGTATTGGTGAGGCTTTCATTCGCTCATGCGCAGCCCACGAGGTTTCTACGCGAATGCGTTTGGGTGAGAGTTTAGACGAGGCGTGTGAAAATACACTCGAGGATGTGGAGACATTAGGGGGGCGAGGAGGTATGATCGCAGTGGATAATCAAGGTAATATTTCACTGCCATTTCGGTGTATGTTGATGTATCGAGGGCACTATGATAATGGCGATATGTCGGTCGCTATTGGCCCTTAACTGCGCCGTGTAGTTAATAACTAATTAACATCTGGCACTTACATGGCAAAGCACCGTGCAGGCGACCGGCGAATAATCAGCATTAGCATTCCAGAACAACTTGCTCTGAAATTAGACAGGAAAGTTGGCAGAGGCCGAGCCGATGGCCGTAGTGCATCTATTACCAAAATGATACAAGACGCCTTGGAAGGAAAAAATGAAGTTGTGCTGACTCAATCGATTAGGGCATCTCGTTCAGCAGACGCTAACACAGGTGAAATGCGCATTGAAAAAGATACAATGGGTGAATTAGAAGTTCCTGCTGACCGTTATTACGGTTGTCAAACCGCACGCTCACTGATTAATTTTGACATCGGAGATGATATTATGCCGCGCGGTATTATTCGTGCTTTTGGCATTCTAAAGCAAGCGGCTGCACAGACCAATAACGACCTTGGTCGGCTTGAAAGTAATATCGCCGATCTAGTGATTTCTGCCACCGAAGAAGTGATTTCCGGTGAACTGGATGGTCACTTCCCCTTACGAATTTGGCAAACCGGTTCAGGCACGCAAACCAATATGAATTCCAATGAAGTAATCGCTAATCGCGCAATAGAATTAGCCGGAGGAGTTCTTGGTTCGAAAGCCCCTGTCCACCCTAATGACCACGTAAATTGCTCACAATCATCTAACGACACCTTTCCGACAGCGATGCATGTCGCTGCAGTCGAAGCCATAACTCATCAATTGCTACCGTGTTTGAGGACACTGCATTCTGCGATCCAAACCAAGGCCAATGATTGGGCCAATCTCGTAAAGATTGGGCGCACGCATCTGATGGATGCTGTGCCTTTGACCCTAGGACAAGAAGCAGGGGGCTGGGCTTCGCAACTCGAATCCAGTATTATCAGAATCGAATCAACCTTACCGGACCTGCTAGAATTAGCATTGGGGGGAACCGCGGTTGGTACCGGGCTGAATACCCATCCCGAATTCGCCGAAAGAGTAGCGGCCCGGATTGCTGTTAAGACCGGTTTACCATTTGTCTCAGCAGCGAATAAATTCGCTCAATTAGCAGCTCATGATGCCATTGTTGGCGCAAGTGGGGCCATGAATACCCTTGCTGTAACTTTGATGAAAATCGCAAATGATGTACGCTGGCTAGGCAGTGGGCCTCGTTGTGGGTTCGGCGAATTATCCTTACCAGCTAATGAGCCGGGCTCTTCGATAATGCCAGGCAAAGTAAACCCAACACAAGCCGAGGCTTTGACCATGGTCTGCTGCCAAGTAATGGGCAATCATATGGCGATAACCATAGGGGGAAGTCAGGGCAACTTCGAATTGAATGTTTACAAACCGATGATGATCCACAACCTATTGCATAGTTGCCGCATTTTAGCTGATTCGTGTCGGGCATTTACCAGCAAATGCATCAAGGGTCTAGAAGCAAACGAGGACACAATTGCCAATCACCTCGAGAATTCGTTAATGCTTGTTACCGCTCTTAACAACCACATTGGCTATGATGCTGCTGCAAAAATCGCAAAAAATGCTCACCAGAAGGGGATTACACTCAGAGTATCTGCCTTAGAATTAGACCTATTGACCGATGAAGAATTCGATTTATGGGTCCGACCTGAAGAGATGACTGGGCCAAAATAGTGGTTTAGTCTATTTTGATTCGGCTTCTTTATCATAGTATTAATTGAGTAAACTTTGTGGAAAAATATTTTTGCCCTAGTGATAAGCGCTATACGAGAATCCCCCTTGGGAAGTTCATGGATGTGGTTAGTCATGCTATTTGGGGCAGGCACATAACGCATTCCAGAGTAAATTGGAAAGTGGCAGCACTGATTGGGGTCCTGCCTGACCTCTGCGCATTTATTCCGGGATCTATTGTCTCGTGGGTAAATGGAAACGGAGGTAACCGTGTTGACAATAATACCGTTACGGCGGATTTTCCTGAGATTTCATGGCAAATATACACATATAGTCATTCGTTGATTTGGGCTGGTGTGATTTTCGCAATAATATGGTATGCTCTTTCTCGAAAAGTTAATGAAAACGGTGAAATTCCGGTGAATCGTGTAATAAAAACGCCGATGTGTGCGCGAAATGCAGCATTTTTCCTGATGTTGCCGTGGTTTTTCCATATATTGGTTGATATCCCAGTTCACACTGCAAAGTTTTTCCCAACTCCCTTCTTAAGCCCTTTATCTGACTATGTTTTCGGCGGCATTAGATGGTCTACTCCTTGGATCTGGTGGAGTAATGTTGTTGCAATTATCTTTGTTGCTTGGTTGTTATATCGCAATGACCCTGCTATTGAAGTTGGGGATGTCGAGTTGGGAAAATCTAAGTGACGGCTTTCCGAAAAGGCTATCACCTACAGTGTATAATTAAAACCGTAATCAAATGAATACTACGGCCAGAATTGGGGGCGGCGGAGGATTTTGGGGAGACCAGCCCCTTGCACCGTTGACTCTTCTTAAGCAAGGGGACCTTGATTATTTGACTATTGATTACCTCTCCGAAGTTACAATGTCGATTATGCATAAACAGTTGACCCGCGATGCTGAGGCGGGCTGGGCGACTGATTTGGCAGACTGGTTGGGCGCAGGGGGTATTGGCCTGCTCCATTCAGGGGATGTGAAATTGGTTACCAATGCAGGGGGAGCAAATCCGCGTGCCTGTGCCTCGATGGTGCTTAGCGCAGCTGCTGAAATTGGCTGGAATGACTGTGTAGTAGCCCTCGTTATCGGTGATGATATCGGTGGTCGCCTCAGTGGAATCGGTGCAACCGGGGCTAAACTTGAACACATGTTCGATGCAAGTAAAGGATCACTTCTAGACCATACTGAAAAGGTTGTTTCGGCAAATGCTTATCTCGGTGCAGGACCAATTGCTAGAGCCTTAGAAAGAGGAGCGGATATCGTCATCACCGGCAGGGTTGCCGATGCTTCACTAATCGTAGGCTGTATGCTTCATCACCAAGGATGGGCAAAAAAAGCTGAAGCCGAAAATCTGCCTCTTTGCGGCCCGATATGGCAGTGGCATAATGGCGGTAATACACTCGACATTATTGCTGGCTGGACCACTGCTGGTCATTTAATCGAATGTGGAGCGCAGGTAACTGGAGGGAATTCCAGTGATTGGTTAGAGATTGAGAATCTCGCTACACTCGGATATCCCATCGCTGAAATAGGAGCTGATGGTCACTGTGTTATCACCAAACCCTTGGTTTCAGGAGGCGCTATTACCACCAGAACAGTCGCTGAACAACTTCTTTATGAAATAGGGGACCCAAGTTCATACATCACTCCGGATTGTACAATCGATATAAGGGGCATATCACTTGAGCAAATCGCTCCAAATCGTGTTTTAGTTCAAGGAGCGGTTGGAATTATTCCCCCTGAAACTCTCAAAGTCAGTGCCACTCATAGAGATGGTTGGATGGCTGCATCAGAATTGGCTGTGCCTGGTCCAACACCGAGGGTGAAGGCAGAACGTCTCGACCAAATACTCAGGCAGAGATTAGAGCACTGTAAAGGATTGAATATCCATTGTGAATTTTTAGGCGATGGTGCGCTCCTCCCCCCTAATTTGCGCGCTGATTTACCCATTCCTTCTGAAATAATTATGCGCTGGGTCGCTACTTCTCATGACAAAATGGAGTTAGCGGAATTTGCCAGATCGATCGCTCCACTGGTATTGACTGGTCCAGCGGGGGTTTGTGGTTATGGCGCAAGGGCTAGGCCGAGAGAATTGTTGCGTTTCTTCCCAACCAGCATCAATAGGGTACTGATTGAACCGCAGGTTCATGTGCGAATGTTACACAGTTGGCGGCATGAATTGGAATTACGCATGCCGTGGCTAGAGGAGCATGTCTTTGATCGATTAGAAGATATGGTCGCCACACAGGGTGTGAAATCTCGTTTGGCTGGAAGGGTGCTGAAACGTCTTGAAAAGGTGAAGGAAGGGGAGACTATCCATGACTGAAACCACAGTAAGACTAGGTGATATCGCCCATGGCCGCTCTGGCGACAAAGGAGATATGGTGAATATCGCCTTGATCTGTCACAAAAAAGAATGGTTGCCCCTACTTGAATCGGCTATCACTCCGAATTTGTTGTCTAAATGGTTCATGGGTTGGAGTGAAGGACCGTTTGAGGTTTTTTCAGTGCCCGGAATAGGTGCGGTCAATTGCTTGATTCACAAAGTTCTCCAAGGCGGAGGGACCGTTTCGAAAAGACTTGATTCTCAAGGGAAGGCCCTAGGTCAAGCAGTACTAGATGTGCAAATCGCCATAGATAATTCAATTGCTAAACGCGTTGGTTTCATCGCCTAATTAATTTGACGTTTTTGTAATTCTTTAGCAACACTGGCATACGTAACTCCTAAATATAAATATCAAATGGTTAATTCATGAACATAGTAACTAAAGTCATGCTCGCTGGTGGCTTCTTATTGGTGGTTATTGGCACTATTATTGGAATGGGTGGTTTCGCCGAGCTTGATGAACATAATAAGAAAATCCAAAAATATATCTCTGATGAAGACAATAACATTACTAAAGAATTTACAGATGCAGATGGCCAGGGGTCTGCTGGATGGTACATTATGGTTCAAGGAGAATACCTTGATGAAAATAGCGATAATAGAGCAGATGCCTGTGAAAACATGACCTTTTCTATTACAGATGGGGAAGGAAATAATGTAACCGAAGTAAGCGGACAATTCGATTGCAAAATGGATGATGACTGGACTGATGAATATCTAGATCCAATCAAAGATGACGGATGGATTGTCGTAGCCTATGTCTGTGCTACAATTAGTGAAGATTTTGAATTTGATTGTGATGTTGGTGAATCATATACTATTTCTAGTAACAAAAACATGAAACTATATGATGCAGATGCAAAAGCTATCGTGGATGTAGAAATCTTCTTTGGAACTATAATTCTTCAAGCAGGGGGGGCTTCATGCATTGGGTGTTGTCTGCTAGTGATAGGTGGAATTATGGCCTTAACAATGCGTAAACCTAGCCAAGTGGTAGTTTATCAACAAGGTGCTGCTGCAATGAATCCTAATCAAACACATATGTCGCAACCGGTATTGGAACAACAACACGAAAGTTACGAGCCTCCTGCTCAAAGCGTATTGCAGCCACCTTCTGGTGGATTATGAACAAAAGCAATCATTGCTGCTTGATGCCCGATTAACCATCGTTTGTTGCAACAAGATGCAGCGGTGCGCAACCGAATCAAATGATACGTGTACCTGGCTGATTATCATACACATAAAATTCTTTAGAGGTATACCCCCCTCCGCCGACGAAGAACCTAATCTTACCTTCAATTCGGTTTTGAAAAAGGTGTTCAGGCCCGCAGTTAACATCGCCACCTATATTTTGATCAAGGCTTAGCTCGTAAATAATTCCCGGCTCATATGTTGTGATTTCCCCTACCGCGCCAATGCTGCGATAAAAATTAGCAGCGGGTATTAGTTGGCCTGGAATTGCATTACTTGCCCATCTCAATTCTAAGCCATTATTTATTCC
>CAUYXQ010000006.1:0-15911 GCA_963577015.1 Candidatus Thalassarchaeaceae archaeon | reverse complement strand
ACCCGTCCAACTACCGTGACCATACCCTCGTCTTTGATGGTTGAGATTTCAACTGGCTCACTGGGGTTTGCCACATCTCTGGAGCCTTCTTGCAATACCACAATTCTACTGCTCTGATTGATATTGAGGCTCATCTTACCTTGGTATTCGTTAACCGACACCCCTTCTAAGCGGACTATTGCCCCTGGTGAGAGATTCTGATTCTGCCCCCAGTCCTTGTAATCCCAGCGATCACCTTCTCCTTCTGACCATGGCATATCTTCTACTGTGCCAAAGGCGATTTGCTTCTCTTCGCCTCTAATCATTTGTATTCTAGGGTTATGAGTAGTGATTTTCACTTCTATTTCGATATTGCGATCATCGCCCTTTAATTCTGAAAAGCGATTGACCTTACGATTGGGTAGTGCTGCTGAAGATGAAGCGCCACCAGTTGCTGGTTTCACTTCACCCAAATCGCTTTGAAAGCGCCGCAATACCGAGCGGAATGCGTCTTCAGGTGGAACTAGGAAATCTTTCTCATAGCGAATGAAGGCTTCCTCTACTTTGTTTGGATCAGCGCCGGGGACCTGTGCGACCACCTGCTGAACATGGACATCCATGTCGGATGTCACGAATTACACCTCTGCGCAATCCTTCTTCTTCGAAGCCTGCGCAATGGCAAGGCATCGGGCTCTCGTGCTGGTTGGGTTAGACAATACACTCCCTTTCACCTCCGTGGACCCAGACGGTTTGGCCGACGGTTCATGAAGTATGCCCAGACCTAGCTGAATCAGTCAGGCGGGATTTATCCGCAGTCCACGTTTGAGCAACACATCGGGTAAATACATCGATCCGCTAGAGTAAGAGCCGTTGCTGCGAACCTCGTCTCCTAGCATTAAATCACCAGCCAATGCTTTACCGATATTACCGCTTAGACCAGCCTGTTTGAGTGAACCGATTATTTCACCCTCTTCGACTCTAAGAACCATCGACGTCGTGACTGAAAAGTCACCACTGGTAGGATTGGCGGTATGTGCGCCCATTACACTGTGTACGATATAGCCCTCATCCATCTCCTCTATCAGAGAATCACGTGAATGAGATTTTTGTGAGGTTTTCAATAAGAGGTTACCACAGCCGACACCCGGTGGTGATTGGTAACCGCCACGCGATGCAGAACCGGTCGTCTGTGCATGCTCGACCTTACCTTCGGCCATCATTCGACAAGCATCTCTAGTCGACCAGAGCGAGGACTGTAAGCGTCCGCCATCAACTAGGGTTTGGCGCTTTGTAAGCACCCCCTCACTGTCACGGGATGAAGAGGACATTCCACCCTCCATGATTCTATCATCGATAATACTGAGGTGGTCAGCGATGACTTTCTCACCCATCTGTTTCGACCAGAAAGATTCTCCTTGCGCAATTCTTTCACCCATTAAAGCGGTGGGTACAACCATCGAAAAGAGAGGAGAAAATCCTTGTGCTGTCATCAGTACCGGACAATCACTAACCTCGCCGCTATCGATGGTATTTCTAGTGATTTGCGCCCAATAAACCGCTCTTTCTATCACCTGTTCAATATCGCTCAATCGACTGTGCGAGGATGAACCTTCATAGGCACTGGTCAAATGATCATCCTCATCGATACCGACCTGGATACCAAAGCCATGTGAGGTATGGATTCCTCCATCCTCAATGCCGTTGCTGTTGATAATTACCTCTGCTCCCGCACCGGCACCAAGACCACCGCCAGTGACAACCGCCCGAGAATCAAGTGCTGTGACTGAACTCAATATCTCGTCTGCTTGTTCAAGGATATCCTCGCTACTCATATCGATAATCCTCTGATCTATCAGGCCTGAAGTCGCAGATGAACCAGAGTCTACAGGCAACTCAAATCCGGCTATAGAAGGTGACTTACGGGCGATAGATAGCGCTTCTTTGACCGCTCTTTGTGCGCCGCTTGCATCGGCGAGATGCGCATAGCCATAGCGGCCATCCTCTACCACTCTCAAACCCAATCCACCCGAGCCACCGCCAGCGGCAAGAGCGATACGTCCGGCTTCTAAATCGATTGAATGACCGTAATCTTGCTCACCGACGACCTCCCATTGTTGAAGGGAATTGCTTTCGCAGACCTTAGCGACCGCTCTCGCAGACTCCATTAAACGCTCCAGTGCATCATCTGGTAACAACTTCAGCCCACCAGTGCGTCTCTGATTCGCATCAATGGACCACCGTCGCCGACCGGCACGGTCTGACCTTTACCACAAAACCCAGGAGCCGCAAGTGCAGCATCACGAGTTAAGCCATCAACTTGCTTGAGAATCTGCAGAGTCATCCCACTTACACTGACATCTTTCAGTGGATTTGTGAGTTCGCCGTTTTCTATTAACCAGGCTTCCTGTGCAGCGAATTGGAATGAACCTCTACCCGTATCAACCTGCCCTCCGCGCGAACCACAGGCAAATACTCCGTGATCTATATCCTCGATCAACTCATCTAAATCACGATGATTGCCCCCCAATATCATAGTATTCGACATCCTAACCAAAGGATGGTGTAGTCCATCTTGAGCCCTCGCTCCGCCATTTGGAATCAGGTCGAATTTGTGTGCGGTTTCACGATGGTTGAGATAATCGGTAAGTACGCCGTTTTCTATTAATGATTTAGTTCGAGTATCCACTCCTTCATCATCGATTGGGTAGGCTCCATAACCACCCCTAATCATCGGGTCGTCGATTACAGTAACGATATCTGAACCTATCTTCTCACCCAATTTACCCTCCAAACAGGAATCTCCGGCTGCTACTAGGTCTGCTTCGCATGGGTGACCTAATGCTTCGTGAATGTAGACCCCGGTCAAATCTCTGTCAGCAACCAAGGTCATTTTGCCAGAAGGTGCCCGTTCAGCGCTGAGTAAGCGCAAGGCTGATTCCCTGCAAGTTCGACCCATATTGCCCAAATCGGTAGCTTCTAGGAATTCCAATCCTCCTTCACCGCCGGTACGGGAACGGTAGGAGACCACATCATCCCCATCTCGGGCCGTGACCATAGTATTGGTCATTATTCTCTGAAATGACCACGTTCTATCCATGCCCTCGCTGGTGAGTAACTCGTGGTGAAGATGTTCATCGGACCAACCGCAACGAACCGAGATAATCCTCTCATCGTCGTCGGCTTCCGCGTGAACCTGGCCCATCATCTCCAGACGGGTTTCAAGTTCGATTTCACGGACATCCTTACGGGTATTCCAGTGTAATTCGTCTTGGATGATAGGAACCTCAGCCAAGCTGACTCCAGCGTCTGCTCTATTGCGGCGCGATGCGACGGCCTTGGCTAAACGAACCGTCGATTCAATCTGGCTGGGTATTGATGCGATGTCAGTGGTTGAGTGTACACCCCATGCACCGTCAGCGAGAATACGTAACGTAGCACCTACTTCTTGACCTGGGATTGCGCTGTGTAATTTGCCATCACGAAGACTGGCTGAATTAGTAGTTTCACAAACCAAACGTAGTTCAGCATATTGTGCACCTTCAGCCAATGCTGAGTCAAGTGCTGGGCGGATTTTATCTCGATCGAGTAAATTCATCCTACCCTGATTAGGGTCTTCTTGGGCACGGGTAGCAATGACCATGCAAGGCGGTTATCTAGGCAGGTTTTCAACCCTTGTGTGTTCTTACTCGAATTGGCCAAGGTGAAGATGGCCGATACAAACCGCCTCACCGCGACCGCTTTCTATCCCCAACATTCGTTCATCGACCAATTCTGGCGCCGGCCTCGTGGATAGAATTTCGAGATCCATTTTTTTGGCGACCGCAGAGAAATTTGAGTTCTCATCACCGCCAAGATGGGCGAGCCAAGCCTCGCAATCACCTTTTGATACCCCAGCGCGTGAAAAACCATAGGATACATGACTGGTTCCAGATAGCAAACGTAAATATTCTCCATCGACCGATTTACTTAGCATTTCATCTCGTACTTTACCTCGAGACAAAACGTCCCATGCCGCCCAAGCATGGGCCTCACTAGCCAATGCCGATTGTGAAATCAGCACCCAGTATTCATCAGGACGTAGTGCGATCCACTCACTGATCAATGCCCGCTCATCGACGATCTCTTGCGAAAATTTTACCCGAACACAGGGGAATTGAGTGATGCTCACGTCAAAGGCGAAGCAGCATCACTTCATCAATCCTGACGCTCGCCGGGCAAGGGTTCGTCGTCCGACACATTATGCGAAATATCTGATTTTTCCGATGATAGTTTTGCTATTTGCAACAGAAGGTTATCGACCAATTTCGGCCCCCAACCGCGCAATGATTTCAGACGCGATAGATCCTTGGCCCCTAATTGCAGTAATTCCCTTGGGCTTCTAACTCCAAAGCCAGCTAAGGTTCTCGCCCTAGCCCGACCGATTCCTTTTACCGCCACTAAATCCAGTAGGTCCTCTCGACAACCAGCGGAGATTCTCATGCGTAATTTGTCGAGTAATTTGGCTAATTCGCTTACCTTTTCATCGTGCTGATCAGCGAAAACATCATCTGTAAGCAGTAACTCACGTGCAGCATACATAAGCCATCGTAGTAATTCAACTCGGTGATGAACATCTCCTGGAGTGACTCCAATCAAGTTCTCGATCTCTCGTAACTCACATTCTTCATACCATTTCTCGATACACCAAGCACTCTTTACCAAGCCCAAATGTCCTTCCTCAAGAACCGTATCGTGGAGGATCTCTTCGGCGACCAATACCGCCTTGAGTCTTAGATCGCTGCCGTGGACCAAATCCGAGGTCTTTGCCCAGAAGGAAGGGAAATCAGGTGTTGCAGCTGCGAGGTGTACCAAACCGAATTCACTTACAGGAGCATGTCCTCTCACCTTTCTGCGAATCGAGCGACGCAAGCCTTTGAGAAGGATTGCAGCAGAAAGTGGATCCAAGTATAATTGAGCAACCTTTTTTCCCATTTGAGTTGCTTCGTAAGTGGATGCTAGAATCCGGTGATGCTCGAAGGAAGGGTCACCAAACGGTCTGCTACTTGCTTTGGTAAAGCCAAAAGTCACCGGTAAAGTGGAGTTCTCTACCAAATTAACCCCGGTTGCCGAGGTTGCGACATCAGCCCAAATCGGCATATCGTCGGACCAATTTTCGGCTGATTCAGGGAGGGATTCAGCCAAATCCTCATCGATACCAGTGCCTCTGATAAAGCGTTCATCGACCAACCAACCGAGATTCTTATCGATGATTTCTGATAATCCAACCTCAGGATAAGTCATGCCGAGAAAGGTAGAAGAAAAAAACTCCCCAATCTCATGCCTTGAGCGAAGCCCGCCAGTAGCTATCATCGAAAGCAGATGGAAGCGCAATGCAGGTTCAGCAGATAATTTTGAAACCACATTTTCTACCTCGCCGTGAATATATCGTTCAGCGATATTATCAGCGGTCTCGAGACGATCCGCACCCCGTGATAGAATCCATGCTTGACCCTGGTCATCATAGCCAGGTCGCCCTGCTCTGCCGAGCATCTGCCTGACTTCCATTATCGAAATCAAACGATTAAAACCATCTTGATATCTCTTAATATCACGAACTAGGACCCTTCTTGCTGGTAGATTAACCCCTGCAGCCAATGTTGGCGTAGCCACCAGTCCAGCGAGATCTCCGCACTTGAATGATGATTCGATTGCCTTGCGCTGAGTGGTGGTCAGTCCTGCGTGATGGAAAGCGACCCCACCCAATACCGCTTTAGCTAGAATATCACCCATCGTTGATGATGATGTACGGGATAGTTTTTCCGATAATTCCTGTAATTTCTCCTTCCGCTCATCACCGATATTTTTACCCATGCGCTCTGCCAATTTTCTCGCTTCTGATTGCGCACTCTTGCGAGTTGAGACGAATACCAATAACTGGCCACCCTGTTCATCCACATCCTTGAGAGCAGCCCAAGTCGGCATACTCTTTGGCCCAGATAATTTACGTGGGGCAGACAATGATGACGGGTCGGTTATCAGTGCGCTCTGTTGTATTGCTCTCGGTTCCAAATCCAATTCAGCCAATGTCGAATATTCTAAACTAACTGGGCGCCATGATGAAACTATCAACTCAGCGTCGAGCCATTTGGCTAGTTCCTCACCATTACCAACTGTGGCAGAGAGGGCTATCAACTGGGCTTGGGGTCGTATCGACTTGAGCCGAGTCAGATTAATCTCCAACGTTGGCCCCCTACTAATGTCGTTGAGCAAGTGGAATTCATCGGCGACGATTACCGAAACATTAGCAACGATATCTGGTCTATTGCGCATTAATGAATCTAGTTTTTCTGAGGTGCAGACGATGATATCAGCATTAGTGATATTGCGAGACTCGCCTGCCGCATCACCGGTTCCAAGGCCAACCGTAAGACCAACTGCACCTGCTAATTGTGATAGATCCTCATATTTCTCTGAGGCCAGAGCTTTTAACGGCACGATATAAACCGCTGTGCTCCCCTTATCTATAACCAATAAGCGCTTCATTATCCCTAGAAATGCGACCAAACTCTTGCCACTGGCCGTGGGAATACATACCATGGTGTTTTTTCCCGCCAAAATCGAATGTAAAGCCTTGGCCTGTGGAGGATAGAGTTCTTGTATCCCCCACGATTTCGCCACGAAATCACCAACGTGTGGAGGTAGGTTCAGCGCAGAAATACTGCGTTCGGGGCCATCCATGAAATACCACGACCGTCAATAGTCCAAAAGGTCAACGCATGGATTGTGAAAATCTCCGTTGAAATCAATCGACATGCTCAAGGAGTCAACACCACTGTAACACCCTCATGGGCGATGAAGCATCTGCCGTTGATGACCGACTCTCGGTATTCGAAGATGAACCTGATTTGAATGATTGGTTTGAGGTTATTTGCGGTTCAGCAATGGCTGTAATAGGTATTTTTCAATTAATATCACCCGGAGATTTAGTCGATCCAGATGTCATGCGATGGTTCGCAGCAGCAGTGATTTGTGCTGGTGCAGCATGGGCTGGCCACGGACTCAAGGACATGGCAGTCAAAGAGGTCCGTAAGTCAATAGTTATGCTTGAATTGGGTAAAAAGCAAGGTAGTGTTGACCACGGACTTATCCGCGATGTTCTACTCCACCCTGAGGCATACCAAGATTTCCTTCTCACCGAATATGAGAAGGCATTCTCTGATGGTGTGATTACCGACGAGGAATTGGATGAACTCAAGACCTTCCAAAGAGCACTTGGAATCAGCGACCAAGAAGGAGCTGAGATGGCTCTGAACGCAGCGATTAAGTCGGCATTGGACGATGGTCATGTGACCGATACCGAAGCCATCATGCTAGAGAAGGCCGCAAAGAATGCTGGAATCGATGAGGAAGGTGTGAAGAAGTTGCACGATGCTCTCGCAGACGGTGTTCTCGATGATGATGATAAGAAACTCCTCGAAGAATTACTCTCCGACGAATGAACATCAATTCCATTTGGAGAGAACTATCTCTTGGAAGAGGTTGTGTGCGGTTCGCCGCCTTCTCCTCTCTAACGCAATGGCGGCGATACTTGTCAGTGCACCGAAAATGAATATCATACGAAATGAGTCAATCAAGCCGTTTACTGGCTTGACTCCAGAGGAGGATGGGGTTTCGGAAGGACTTGGTGGGTCGCCGAATAGAAGGTCGGTTTGCAAAATATCCAGAGTACAATCACAAAGAGAAAACACTCTTTTCAATGGATAGAGGGCACGCTGGAATTCGGTCCAATCAGACTCTGATATATCGCTAGGACGTGTTGCCCATATCGGAGCAGTGCTAGGACCTGCCGCTTCGGTTTTCACCATTTCAAAATCGAGATGAACAATTGATGAATCCGGTAAGTCATCAACGATAAGCAACGATTCAAGTATTATCAAATCTAGAACTATGGTTCTTCCCGCCAATAGGATGAAACTGACGGTGTGTTCGTCAAGCAAACCTTCAGAGGTAGTACTGGCCCCATTATCGCTAGCAGCAGAAAATATAATCTGTTCAAGATCTAGACCTTCAAATTCAGATGAATGCAATTGCCAGCGTCCATCTTCCAGTGGATAGGCAGCATCTACTTCGATGCGCAAGCGCAAATTCTCCCCCGCCATTATCCCCCAAGTAGATCCAGAATGTAGAGCATAGGTTGACTCAGGGGTATCTGGATGAGACACATCCCATAATTGCTGTAATCTAGTAGAGATTAAGTCCTCGAGAGTTGATTCATCATCCTGTTGGACCTCACCAGCTATAGACCAAAGTGGGTGAACTATGCCGCCGGCAATTATCAATAATACCCCCGGCACAAATATTCCTAATCTTAAACCGAGAGAGGTCGTTTGATGGCGCAATTCAATCGCCAATCCCAGAAGCAGCAATACCGCTAGTAGCAGCAATATCGAGTGTCCGGATGAAGACACAGTCTCGCTTTGAGACTTATCGCCGATTACCACCGCTCCAGCAGGGTACATTGCATCACCGGTAAAGCCGCTAGGATTGGTCGGTCCAAGGCTCTCATATGCCAATAGTCCAATCCAAGAATATGGTTGAAATGAGCCTCTTTCTCCGCCCAAGCAAAAGGTGTAAGATCCCAATGGCAAGTCACGCCATTGCATCGTTACCCGCACCATACTATCCTCAGAATCGGTTATCACATCGGGAGTGCGGGCTTTTTGGCCATCTGGCATATAGAGATCAAATTGTCCGTGTTCTTGCGCAATTTCAGTAGGCACTTCATCCCAATCGATGAGAATTCTCATCACCTCATGCTCATCGACTGCAAAATTCCAACAATCCCGATCATTTTCCAACAGAGCACCTTCGTGGAGATCTGCCAGAGAGGTTTCGATTGGTGATGCATAACTCGATGGTTCGTCAACATCGCGCGAATTCATATCTTCTGACCAAGTGATATCCAACTCAAAAAAGGTCGAACCTCGTAATTTCAACTGCCAATCACCGGGTGACTCGACACTGAATTCAAGGATGATTCGGACATCATCACCTGGCCACAATATACGTTCATCACCTAAATTTAAAACACCGTCCTCGACTCTATATGGTTCTACACTTGAGGAGGGGGTTGGCGAGCCCTCAAAGGAAACCACTGTATTCGTGTTGCCGATGATAATGGTTGCATCGAGGTCGGGGAGCCATTCACCTCCTACGTTCGATGACATTTTCAGGTCTATTTCTAGCACTTCAAAATTCTCAGGGAGTAACACCACCTGTTCTTGAGGAGCCGCCATCAAGAACTCGACAATCACGGTCTGCGGAGTTAGTGGAGATGCTTGCGTAACTGTTCCAGTAATCACTTCTTCACCGGTAACCACTGGGGTAAGACTACAATCATCGTCATCGAAGCAAGAGAAGATCAAACTCTGCTCATCATCCGCTTCAGAAAGGGCAGCTCCAGCCACATCAAAGACCAACAATAGCAGTGAAATTACCACCATCGTCTGCAGACGCATGCTTCGTGACTTCGGACCTCATTGATGAGTCCTACCCAATATTGACCTCATCGAGCAAGAGTTTGCCACATTTTCGGCATTGGTAACGACCATTGCTTCGCCTTTGACGGCTATGTGAAAGGTTGCAATTCACACAACGCCAAATCCATTGTGCACGAACTTTACACATTTCTGTGGTAAATGACCGCCCCATCCCTTTTGCTTCTTTACTGGGCCAAAGTGATTCTAAGCGCTTGAAACCCGCATCGTGTTTGATATTTCCCAACGCGTGAAGATACTCGTGAAACAATACTTTAGCACCGTACGCCAACCATTTTTCTGTCAGTAATTGTGGATGTAAATCGATGGTGTCGACCTTTTTTGCGATTAAAGGGGGAGTGCTACCGAGTCTCCATCTAGTAACTCCGTGTCTTCGTGTTGCCGTACTTCGCAGCACTCCAAGTGTGATTGGCTTCAATTCTGCTAATTCACTCGAACTCCACTTATCCAATGTCGCCATCACTTCAAAAACGATTATTCTGATGTCTTCAAGCCAACGACTTTGGCTCTGATTTGCTTTTACCACGGCCTCACGACCAACGATGATAGGCAGGATGACCTTCTTTTACAGCCACAAAAAGCCCCTTTCCACTAGCACAAACCTTACCTTCGGCCATCAATAACATAGATATCTCTGCCCGGTCATCACCCAAGGATTCAACTTTCGAGGTGATGTGTAGTTCACACCCATGTGGCGTGGGGCGGCGTAATTTTATCTCATAAGAGGCGGTGACTGTACAAGGTGGTTCAAGCGCCCTATCCTTATCCATTAGCGCAACAGCAGCAGTCCAATTGCCATGGCAATCGAGAAGCGTACCAATTATTCCTCCATTCACCATCCCGGGGAAAGCTTGGTGTTCCTGTTCGGGAGTATAGCGTAACTCCAAACCATTTTCAATACGATAGGAGTCTATTTGCAAACCCTTCTCATTCGCTGGACCGCAGCCAAAACAAATGGATTTTGCTGCAAATTGTCTTTGTACACCATCTGCCATAACCTCTCGATTGGAAGGGGGTGCATCATCATGCCGCCATCACCTTGATTGCATACTGAATGATGGCGTGACTGTGGCCAAGAAGAAACGGACCGTGCGCATCGCCCACGAATTGCCGCGAGACCGGCGAATAGTCATCAAAAAAGCTCTTGAAGATCACGAAACCGAAGCCCGTTCTGAATGGGATAGAGAAAATGAATGGAAGCAGATTCGCTTTTGTCGGAAAATCATCAAACCGGGACAAATACGCACTGTGGAAATGCCCTTACTCAATGTATCTCTCGGCGACAAATGGCCGATTTCAGTGACTATTATCCACGGTAAAAGACCGGGGCCTGTCGTCACCATTCTCGGGGCTATTCACGGTGATGAGTTAACCGGAACAAGCGCTTGTACCAATCTTCTATCACCAAAATTCACCGGCGTGGATGGTTCCCTAAATCCCAATACCGTCGCTGGCACGATTCGTATCGTCCCCGTGGTCAATCTACCTGGCTACCGAGAAAAGTCGCGCTACTTTCCCGATGGCAGGGACTTGAATCGAAATTTTCCTGGCAGATCTAAAGGTAGTACCACAAGTCGTGTTGCCAGTCAGTTATGGCATAATCTAATCAAGAATAGCGATGTGATAATCGACATGCATGCTGCGGCCAAAGGTCGCTCAAACATGCCGCAGATAAGGGCGGACCTCTCTCATCCTGAATCCAACCTATTGGCCAAGGCTTTCGGTATTGAATTGATTCTAGACAGTCGGCCTCCAAAGGGTAGTTTGCGACAAAAAGCCAATGCCAAGGACATCGCTTCGATAACCTACGAGGGTGGCGGTGCTGATCTACTAGACCAGAAGGCGGTTGGTGTAGCAGTGCACGGATGCATGAATGTTCTGAAAAAATTAAAAGTTATTCCAGGTAACCCACACCGGCCGAAATTCCGGTTGAATTCAGGTGGGTCGAAATGGTTGAGAGCGGGGGAAGGGGGCTTGCTTGACATGTTTGTCAAACCAGGTAGCATCGTTGAGCGTGGTGATGTCGTAGCGACAATTTCCGACCCCCATAGCCCTGGTCTTCTCGTCGACATCGTCGCACCTGAAGATGGTTTGATGATATGTACTGCAACCAATCCATTCGTAACCGCAGGAACTCCAGTCGCACATTTCCTCGCGGTTTCCAAACACATTGAATTGATAAAAACCCAAATCTCTACCGATGGTACGTTAATCGTCAGTGGTAGCCTAGGCGAGCCGATTTGGCGCGAAGATGATGAGGTCGAAGAAGTCGAAGTCGAAGGTGAATGGTCGAGTGGCGGTGTCGATGCTGAATGGAATATTGAAGTTGCAGCCGACAGTGACGATGATGAGGACGTAGGTGAGACCTCGCCCCAGAAAAGTGCAAAATAAAACGCCGAAATATCAACTTGAAAAAGAGGAAACCACAGCCTCTAATTCGGAGTCTTCCATCAGGCGGCGTTGACTTTTAGCTACCTCAAAAATGTGCGCAACTAGTTCATCACTCACTTCGATACCACGATTTTCCAACCACCAGACTATGTTTGATCTACCAGCCATATGGCCGATGCGTATCTTTTGTTGTAATCCGAATTCACCGGCTGGGACCCCAGAGTAAACCCGATCTGCGAGCCAATGGTCACCTTTTTTCATCGCCTTGATAACCGCACTAGCATGAACCCCGGTTCCTGTTTCAAAGGCATCCTTGCCAAAGACCGGATAATTACGAGGCAGAGGGACCTCTATGTATTCATTGGCCTTTCTCATATATTCATCGAGCAATGTCAAATCATTGTTGATAATTCCCATCAGTGAGAAATTCACTAGGGTCTGATCCAATGGTGCATTGCCAGCTCGCTCACCAATACCCAATGCAGTACCGTGAATAACATCGGCACCTGCTTCTACTGCAGCGATATTGTTGGCCACACCTAGACCTCTATCCTGATGGCCGTGCCAATTGACCTCTATATCTCGCCGCTGGTAGCCACCATCCTTAATGACCTCCTCATCGATAAATGAAAGCAATTTCTTAACACCATTTGGCGTCACATGGCCACAGGTATCACAAATACAGAGTCTGCGCACCCCTAATTCCATAGCCCGATGATAAATCGTTTTGATATCCTCGGGATTTGAACGCGTGGTATCCTCGGTGACAAACATCACCGGGACATCATTGTCGACCGCAAATGAGACTGCCTTTTCCATAGTTGAAAGCAGTTTTTCCATGGTCCAACCCTCGGCATATTGACGAATTGGGCTGGTGCCAAGAAATGCACTTGCTTGAATTTCCATCTCATATTTCGCCTGCAAATCGACCAAAGGTTCGATATCACCCATCAAGGTCCTAACTGCACATCCAGGTCGAATTGAGTAATCATTCTCCTTGATATGCGCAAGCAATGCTTCTATGTGTTCAAGATGGAATGGACCAGCACCTGGTAGTCCAAGATCGACTTTTTGTATACCCAATCCCTCCATGCAGGAGAGCAATTCGATTTTTTCAGCGATTGTAGGATTGCGCGCACTTGGACTTTGTAGTCCGTCACGGAGGGTTTCATCATCGAACCAAACATCATGAGGGTGATTTTTTGCATCACGAGAAAATTCATAATCAACGGCATTCCAATCGAAGATTAAGTCGTTTTCCTTTATCATTTACTCACCTATTGGCTACGCGGCCTAAAGGGGGAGAATAGCCTCAACGGTTTGAACCCGTCGGATTTTTCTACTCACTCTTCTTCAGATGATACGCCTTCAGATGATACGCCTTCAGCGATTTCTTGGCTTGGATCTGCTAAATCAGCAGGCAAACGGGCAGCGGAGATAATCTCATCGACAAATCCACTGCGGTCCTTATTTCTTAATTCCATTATTCTAGTGCCCTTAGTGGACTTGCCACTGGTCTCCTTGGTTTGACCAGCGACCAGTCGAATCATCATTCCCTTCGCTGTAAGCATGAATAATTGATCTTCGAGATCAGGTACTTGTTTGACACATACGATACAATCACCATTATCGGTGTTGATATTCATGGTTTTCACACCACCAGCACCACGGTTGGTCTTGCGATAGCCATCACGGTCTTGTTTTGGTTGTCCTTCGGCATCGAGAATAGGTAATCCCTCTTCATCGACTTGGTCAACCATATTTCCGGTTCCCAATACCGAGCGCTTAGCCATTCCATAGCGAGTGATAGTCAATATTGAGGTCTCGACATTTGAAGTCACTATCATTCCAGCGACCGAATCTCCCTTTGCCAATTTTATCCCTTTGACTCCCTGAGAAACCCTACCCTGTAATTTGACGGTAGTGGTGACATGTTCCTCACCACTTTCCGAATCAATACGGGTTTTGGTCTCGGCTGGTTTGAATCGACATGCCTTACCAAACTTGGAAACAAGTACCACGTGATCATCTTGAGTTCCAGATTTAACAGCCACTAATGTGTCGGTTTCGTTAGCGAATTTTAAAGCGAATTTACCGTTCCTGTTTATTCTTCTATAGGCCTCTAACTCAGTCCTTTTTATCCTTCCTTGACTGGTGGAGAACACAAGATAATGTCCTTCCCAAGGTGAGCAAAGATCACACATACATTCTTTCTCATGGTCGGGTTCTTTAGCCTCGACTAAGTCTTTACTAATCGGCAAAATCGTTACGATGCTCTCGTCCTCACGAAGGCCCTCTAGCAAGTTGCGAATGTGGGTGCCGCGCGCATGGCGACTAGCCAATGGGGTCTCCCATGCCTTGAGTCCGTAGACCCTTCCTTGGTCGGTGAATATTAGCAACCGGTCTTTAGAGAAGCAAGTGATTATCTTCTGAGGGGTATCCTCTGCCTTTGTAGTAACACCTTTGAGGCCCTTTCCACCTCTATTCTGAATGCGGAAAGACTCGACTGGAATGTGGCGGATGTAATTATCCTCTGAGAGAGTGATGACCACCGCTCTTTCCTCGACCAGATCTTCCCTATCCATGGATAGAGGCATTGCGTCGATAATGCTGCGGCGGTCGTCGCCATGGCGTTCGACCATAATGCTTAATTCTTCAAGAAGAATATTCAAACGTCTTTCTTTGCTTTCTAATATCGATCTCAAATCCCCTATAAGAATTTGAAGTGCATCATATTCGTCTTGCACTTTCCTTACATCGATTCTGGAGAGTTGATACAATCTCCTCTCAGCGATGGCCTTTGCTTGTTCTGCTGAGAAGTCAAAGTCTTCTATTCCTTTGAACGACTCTTCGCCGCGAAGAATCATCTCGAATTGCTCACGGCTAGCCGATCCTCTACCGGCCTTGATGACATCATCGATGCGATCTTGGGCTTTGACCAGCCCCTCTAAGATATGAGCGCGCTTCTGAGCTTTGCTCATCTCGAATTGGGTGCGTCTCTCGATAACAGATTCGCGGTGGCAGACATAGGTGTGGAGCATAGTAGAAAGGTTTAGCAGGACTGGCTGTCGATCTATAATACCCATCATATTGGCCGAATAAGATTCTTGCAACCGACTGGATTTGAAAAGTTGATTTAACACTGCATGAGGGTCAGCGTTCTGTTTAACCTCGATTACCACCCTAATTCCTTCTTTTGAAGACTCATCGCGAATATCGCGAATTCCTTTGACTACTTCCTTGGTAACCAAATCTGCAATGCTCTCTAACATCATACCCTTCTTTACCTGGTAAGGAATTTCAGTTATGATAATCCTCTTGCCCTTATCGTCATCGACTACCTCGCATCTTGAGCGAACGTGAAATTTACCATGTCCTGTAGTATACATGTCGATGATACCTTCGATACCGTGAATGCTTGCTCCGGTTGGGAAATCAGGGCCTGCGATGTGCTCCATATATTCTGAAACTTCGATTGATGGTGCCTTGTTAGCGTCGATTGCCGCTGTCCCTTCTTCTATCATCCTCTCAACATGCAATTTGACTGCAGATGCAACCTCTGTGAGGTTATGAGGGGGGATTTTAGTTGCCATCCCCACCGCAATTCCATCACTACCGTTGAGTAGAAGATTTGGTAGACGAGCGGGTAAAACGGTTGGTTCATTTTCTGAGTCATCAAAATTAGGTTGGAAATCCACGGTTTTCTTATCGATGTCCTCGAGCATGTGTTTGGCGATCTTGTCGAGCCGAGATTCGGTATAACGCATAGCTGCAGGTGGGTCGCCATCGATGGAGCCAAAATTACCCTGTCCGTCTATCAAGGGGTAACGCAATGAGAAATCCTGGGCCATTCTAACCATCGTATCATAGATTGATTGATCACCATGGGGGTGATACTTACCCATCACCTCGCCGACCGACCTCGCAGATTTGGAATATCTACGCTCGGATGTATGACCACCCTCGTGCATTCCGAAAAGAATGCGGCGGTGTACCGGTTTTAGC
>CAUYXQ010000005.1:0-17655 GCA_963577015.1 Candidatus Thalassarchaeaceae archaeon | reverse complement strand
CCACCGGTTGAGCCATTGTTGACAACGAAGCAGGCATTGTCTGAATAGAGTAGCCATGTTCCAGTTGCATTGACCAATTCTAGGTCAGCATTGAAGCAATAATAGCCAGCTGCAAGGCCAGAGATATTCATGTCTTCATGACTCCATGAGTTAGTACTTGTCCAATTCTGCATTCCACCGTTGACCCAATTGCCGTTCGATGTATCATTTACCCACCAATAAACACTGTAATCACTTCCGTTGACCAAATCAAAGGAATCAGTAGTTGCGCTCATATTGTCACCGACATTATACATGGTTTGACCTACACCAGCAATGATGTATTCTGACATCCCACCGGCTGAGCCATTATTGACATTGAAACAAGAAGTATCAGTGTCAACGGCTGAGAAACCGTTACCAGAATCTGCTAGTAGGATGACAGTGAAGCAATAGGAGGTAGCAGTTAAACCAACAATGGAGAAATTTTCGTAACTGTGATTATTCACACCTGTCCAGTTTCTCATAGCGGACCACACTACGGTAACACCATTTTCAATCCAAGCATCGATACTGTAATTGGTTCCATTTACTAAATCATAGGAATCGGTCCAAGCGTTGACTGTGTCACTTGTGTTATATGTCGTGTAGTCGGTTCCAGCGACAATCCACTCATTGCCACCACCAGTTGAGCCATTGACTACATCGAAGCAGGCATAGTCTGAAGAGAGTAGCCATGTTCCAGTTGCATTGACCAATGAAAGTTCAGCAGTGAAGCAATAATCGCCGGCTGCAAGGCCAGAGATATTCATGTCTTCATGACTCCATGAGTTAGTACTTGTCCAATTCTGAATACCAACGTCGACCCAATTACCGTTCCATGTATCATTTACCCACCAATAAATACTGTAATCAGTTCCGTTGACCAAATCAAAGGAATCAGTAGTTGCGCTCATAATGTCACCGACAGTATACATGGTTTGACCTACACCAGCAATGATGTATTCTGAAACGCCAGCGGTAGCATTGTTAATCACAAAATCACTGAAATCACCATCGACAAACCATGTTCCGGTTGTATTGGTAAAGTGGAGATTAGCATTGAAGGAATATTGACCATAGCCCAGTCCCTGAATCGTCATGCTCTCTCCACTTATGCCGGAGTTTGCAGTCCAGTTGCGATAGCCATCGTCGACCATTCCGCCGTTTGATGTATCATTTACCCACCAATAAATGACATAGTCTGTGCCATTGACCAAATCATGAGAATAAGTCCAAGCGTTGACCGTATCACCAACAGTATAGGAGTACTGGCCACCAGCGTCAATCCACTCATAGCCATTGCCGGTGCTGTTGTTGGCAAATATCTCGAAGGAGGTGCTGTGATTGGCATACGAGGGATTTGGCGATTCATAGGACGGATCCAGTTCTGAATAGAGGGTGTAATTCCCTGCAGTCAACCAAGACCAGCCTTCGGAGAAACCATGGAATCTACTACTGATAACCAAAGGTTGGTACCAGGCGTTAGTGCCATTATCGACCATCGCTCCAGAGTCGTCATCGTACAAATCCCAGTTGATGCGATATGAATGATTGTGCTCGAGATCGTTGACCCCGATGTCTGCCGTTACATAGTCGCCTTCGTAGGTAGGGCTGTTCATGGCAGAGGTGTTCGAGTTCATCCATTCCTGAATATCGTTGGCTCCGTCGACAGCAAACTGAACATTAGTGCTCACATTCCATCCCGATGTATAATCTCGCAAGGTTGTTGCAAATTTGTAATTTCCATTATTGATACTATTTGTGTTGGCCCATGATGGACCGGTTTCTTGAATAAATGTATAATCTCCATTTTGGTCTCCAATTATTTGGTATCCCAAATTAACAAAGGTACTTGGAGAGGTATCATCACAATAGAGATACCAGTCAATGATGAAAGTATCTCCTGATTGTAATCCTGTGACATTTACCACAATCTCGATATCTTCACCGGGATAAGTAGCGCTGTATGAAGACTGATTTGTATAGCCCCAGATGGTGATATTGTTGGTAGTGCTGTTGATTACATCAAAGCAGGCATTGTCCGAATCGAGATAGACGCTGCTGCCATTGGCGAGCATTCCGTAGAGATCGACATTGAAGCAATGCCAACCCACAGTCAATCCGGAGAAATAGTAATCCTCATGGCTCCAGTTATTCATCGCCGTCCAGTTGCGATGGCCATAATCAACCTGCATTGCACCAACAGACAAGGTCCAAGAGATGGAGTAATCGCTACCATTGGTCAGATCATACGAATCGGTGGTTGCATTGACAGTATCCCAGGTCTCATATGTCGTGTAGTCGGTTCCAGCGACGATGTCCTCGTTACCAGTGACAAAGAGGAGCACATCATCTGAGAGTATTTCAGGTTCATTGAATGTCGCCATCATCGCCGAGAGGCTTGAAACCATCATTAGGGCGGTCAGAATCAGGCTACGTGCAGTAATCCAAGGGGTGGTCTTCGAGACATCTTGCATGGCTGCGCCTACACATACTTATTGATAATACCTACTAGTAGTAAAATCCGCTCAAATCGCGGTCGGAGCGACATGGCCATCACTCTTATCGTCGGGTTTGCGCACTCTGCTCCAAACCCCGTTCATCAACTCGTCGTGATGGTCACCACAATAGTGGAACCTGCGATATGCCTCGCGAAAAGAGTAGGCTTTCTTACCCGTAGCAACTAAGTAACCTTCAGGTGAGAGGCGGCTGATAATATCGCCTCCATTTTCGCAGCCGGTGAAATCACAAGTTGGTTTTTCACTCATCTTTTTCACCTTCTTCAGTATGGGGCTCGATTACGACTAGGGGGATATTCGCCTCTATCGACTGACCCTCCTCGCAGTTTACCGATATGACTATTCCTGAGACAGCGGCCTGGATTTCGTTTTGCATTTTCATCGCTTCTAGGATCAAGATTACCTGACCTTCCACCACTTCATCGCCTTGGGCGACCTCTATTGTGACCACTTTACCCGGCATATTTGCTGATACTGTTCCGCTCTTTTTGGAGCGGCCCCCTGATCGCTTTTTCTTGGATGCGGCAGAGCCGCCTGGAATTTTTATTTCGAATGATTTACCCTCTATTACCGCGGTCCAAATGTCGCCTTCGTTTTCGAGTTCGACCTCGAATTCGACTCCGTCGACAATCACCTTACGAGATTCAGCCATCCACCTCACCTCCAAGGTGCCCTCGCACTTTTTCTCAGTAGCAGTGACGACGAGCCAGTGACTACTCTTCGGTGATCTTGAGACCATGATTCACCGAGGCTACGACCGATTTGAGCAGGGTCGCTTGCGCCCATCATCTCATTGAGAACAGCCATTATCGCGGCCATTCTCAAAATCGAATCATCGGTCACTTGCTTTCACCTCAGAGGGGAATATTACCGTGTTTACGGGCTGGTCGAATCTCTTCTTTGTCCAAAAGCATATCCAGTGCTCGACACAAACGGTCTCTTGTTTGATTTGGTTCGATAACATCATCGAGATAACCAAGTCCTGCGGCCTTGTAGGGATTGGCGAATTTATCCTCAAAATCCTCGATTAGTCTCGTGCGTTCTCCCTCGGGATCTCGCGCACCTTTCAGACGATTGCGATGGATAATCTGTACTGCACCATCAGCGCCCATCACCGCTAACTTGGCGCCGGGCCAGGCGACGTTATAATCGCCTCTGATATGCTTTGAACTCATCACATCATAGGCACCGCCGTAGGCCTTGCGTAAGATGACGGTCAATTTGGGTACGGTCGCCTCGGAATATGCATAAAGTAATTTGGCGCCGTGGCGAATAATCCCTCCCCATTCTTGACTGATACCTGGTAGGAATCCTGGCACATCTTCGAAAGTGATCAGTGGGATATTGAAGGCATCACAAAAGCGGACAAAACGTGCAGCTTTGTCGCTGGCATCGATGTCGAGACAGCCGGCGAGGTGCTGTGGTTGATTGGCTACTACGCCGACGGTATTTCCATTAAGATGGCCAAAACCGCAGACTATATTTAGGGCCCAATCTGCTTGGGTTTCCAAGAATGCACCGTCATCGAGCACCTCGTTAATGACCCCCTTGACGTCATAGGGTTTGCCCGGATCTTCGGGCACAATCGAATCCAACTTTCCGCACGAGCGATTTGGAGAATCACTAGATTTCTTCACCGGTGGTTTTTCTAGATTATTGAGGGGTAACATGTTGACCAACTCGCGTGCGGTATTGAGGGCATCCTCATCGCTTTGGGCGGTGAAGTGTGAAACCCCAGAGCGTGAACCATGAGTATTGGCTCCACCGAGGTCTTCGAAACTGACATCCTCATTGGTGACGGTCTTGATGACTTCAGGGCCGGTGATGAACATGTGTGCAGTCTTGTCAACCATAATCACGAAGTCGGTGATGGCGGGAGAATATACCGCGCCTCCAGCGCATGGCCCCATTATCACACTTATTTGTGGGATGACACCGCTGGCCCTGACGTTGCGGAAGAAGATTTCAGCATACGAACCGAGACTTGCGACCCCTTCCTGAATCCTCGCTCCACCACTATCATTGAGACCGATGACCGGGCGTCCGGTTTTGAGTGCCATGTCGAGAACCTTGCATATCTTCAAGCCATGCATCTCGCCTAAACTTCCACCATAAACCGTAAAGTCCTGTGAAAATACGAATACCTCACGTCCGTCAATAGTGCCGTGTCCAGTAACCACACCATCGCCGGGAATGACTTTCTTATCCATGTCGAAGTCTCTGCATCTGTGTTCGACGAGCGAATCCATCTCTTGGAATGAGCCGTCGTCGAGCAGTACTTCCAAACGCTCGCGCGCAGTCATCTTGCCGCGTTTATGCTGGGCCTCGACTCTAGCAGTACCTCCTCCTGCCTCCGAACGAGCCTTGCGTGCTCGAAGGTCACTGAGGCGTTGTTCTGTACTCATTCGCTCTTCCTCAAGTAGGCACAGGTGGTCTCTGTCCTTATGACTTCGCATCATCTTGGGCGATGGAAGTGCTGATAGGGCGGACTGATTTCGAAGACACATGGCTGGCCGTCAGCGAATCATCGTTGCTAAACCAGGCCTCGACGGCCACGACCGTGGCGCCAAGGTGGTTGCTCGTGCCTTGCGCGATGCTGGCCACGAAGTCATCTATACCGGCTTGCGCAGAACCCCTGAGCAAATAGTGCGCAGTGCGATGGATGAAGATGCAGCCTTCATCGGTCTCTCTTCGCTATCGGGTGCGCATGGCCATCTCTTTCCCAAGGTTTGTCAACTCTTGCGAGCTGCTGGAATGAACGATATCGTGGTATTTGGTGGCGGTATAATCCCCGAGGTGGATAGGGCGGCATTGTATCAGGCGGGAGTGCGAGCGATTTTTGGCCCGGGAACCGCAACCAGGGAAATCGTCGCCTTCATCGACCAAGCGAGTGAACGTGAATGCGGAGTTGGCGCAAGCGACTCCTGGTTTTGGCAAGGGATGTGATTATCTGGATCGGCGTGCTCTAGCCAAAGAGATAACCTCAATCGAAGAAGGGTTGCTTAAGCCCGAAGTCGGCCAAGGGCTCATTATCGGCATCACCGGTGCACCAGGGGTTGGGAAATCCTGTTTGATAGATGCTCTTCTCCATCGCTGGACTCCTGAACTCAAGGTTGCGGTTCTTGCAGTAGATCCATCTTCACCGATCAGTGGTGGAGCCCTGCTTGGCGACCGTATCAGAATGACTGCACTCGATGATAGCGAGCGCAGCGAGAGTATTTACTTGCGTTCGATAGCCACCCGCTCTGCTAGTGGTTCAACACCATATATCGTTAGTGATCTTTGCTCGCACCTTTTGGCAAGGGACTTCGATTTAGTCATCATCGAGACTGTCGGTGCCGGTCAAGCCGAGATTCGCTGTGCAGCCATAGCAGACCGCATCATCGTCATCGAAGGGCCGGGTCGGGGCGATGGGGTACAAGCAGAAAAAGCAGGTATTCTTGAATTGGCTGATTTGGTCGTTGTCAATAAATGTGATTTATCCGGAGCTGATGTGGTGGTTAATCAATTATCCATCTCTCTAGATTTAGATATAGAACCGCCTGCTGTGCACAAGGTCAGTGCTCTAAAAGGAGATGGCATCGAACAACTCGCCAAGACTATTCTCACGCTCAAACAGCGTACAACTTCAGAAAAAGCCCGAATACGTGAACGTCTGATGATAGCTAATGAACGCAGATTTATAGAAGGCATAGATTTCGAAGCAGCGATTAATTCGATTCACTGTGGTCAATCTACAATAGAGGGTATTATGGAGCGGTCGAGATGAATATAGATCCCGTCGGGCAATCAGTAGGCGGCTTGAAGGCCCATGTACTGCGTCGCATATTCCATTTATCGATGGCTTTCATCCCGTGGATTTTCTATCAATATGGCGACGAAATTGGGGTTGAATGGTCAATATCAAAAGAGCGGTTCGCCAGTTTGGTAGTGCTGGTAATAATCATTGGAGAGAGCCTACGCCTGAAACTTGGTTTAGTGGTATTTGGCCAGCGCCAATACGAAGCGACTCAGATCAGTGCACTGGCTTGGGGTGGTTTTTCGGTCGGCCTTGTTCTATTGATGTTCGAGGAAGCCAAATACGGCTATCCATTGATATTTTCACTTACCTTCATCGACCCCTTGCTCGGTGAGGCTCGAAGAATGGGTCTTGACAAGACCAAAGTCAATCTTATCGGAACCACAGGCGCAGCGCTGATTTGGCTGCTGTGTTGGTATCTAGTCGCAACCCCGCTGGTATTGGTGGCAATAATGGCACCTTTGGTCGTAGCTGCCGAGAGTCCTCGCCTCAAATGGATTGACGATAACGCTACCATGCTGCTGATTCCAGCCGCCGTCTTGCTAATCATCAGCGTCTGGTTGTGAATGCTCACGGCAAATATTGAAATGGCTGTTCGCTGCCCCTTGGTCTGATGAGGAAACATGAGTGAGGAGCAGGACAGCAACGACCCGCCACAGAGCGTCTATCTCTTCGCCTTCATTTCAGCATTCATTCTGCTGGTGATCACCATGTTCGCTTGGCCGATCTTTTGATGGCTTTCTCATTGTTGTGATGGATTGAAATGTGCGGAATAGGCGGTATGCTCGGTAGTCCCGATACACGTATTCTCAATTCTATGATAGATTTGCTAAAACACCGCGGACCCGATGGTCGCGGCACTTGGCTTGATGACCACTGCGGATTGAGCCATGCTCGTCTTTCAATTTTAGATATTGCAGGCTCGCCGCAACCCATTTCATCAGACCATCGGGCGATATTGGTGGCAAATGGAGAGATCTATAATCACCTTGAGTTGAAGGATGATTCATATCCCTATCGAACCGGTGGCGATAGCGAGTCGATTCTCGCCTTGCATCGCTCGCAGGCTGGAGGTAGCGCAGCAGCGCATGCAAGTTGGCTCTCACAACTGAACGGTATGTTTGCATTCGCCCTTTGGGATGAGGTAAATCAACAGCTCATCCTCGCCCGTGACACCCTAGGCATCAAACCTCTTGTGCGGACGATGGTCGGTGATTCTCTGCTCTTTGCTAGCGAGGCCAAAGCCTTGCGCGCTCATGAAGGTTATACCCCACAAATTGACGATTTAGCTATGCGTGCCCGCCTCGCTTGGGAGTATCCGCTCGATGGAACCACCCTCTTCCTCGATGTCCATCAAGTCCGCCCGGGCACGGTTGAGACTTGGTCGTTAGATGATGGCAAGGCAGTGATGACTGGTCGAGCAACCTTTGCTCGGCAATTGGTCGAACCGGCAACCGATTGGTCGCAGCCCGAACATCTGCTTGAGACCTTCATCTCCAGTGTCGAGGACCGACTGATGGCTGATGTCCCGGTTGGCATTGTATTGTCTGGTGGTCTCGATAGCAGTCTTGTCGCCGCTGTTGCCAGAGAGGCTTCCACTCGTTGTGGTCAGCCGCTGCCAGCCTGTTGGACCGTGGCTGAAAGCGAGGATAATCCCGATTGGCAAGCGGCTGAATTGGTCGCTAGTAGTCTCGATCTTATCCACCATCAGCATTTGCTTGAGCCAGAGGCATTTCACAACTCTTTACCCGCTCTAGCCTGGCATGGTGAGGACCTCGACATCTCGGTTTTATTCTTTCAACCCCTATTCGCAAAGATGGCTGAGTCGGTAACGGTTGGTCTTTGTGGTCAAGGCGCCGATGAACTTCACGCCGGTTATCCGCGCTATCGTAATTTACCAGGTCATGCTAAAACAATCGACCGTCGTCTTCGCCTGAGTGCTAGCGACCTTTCCTCGCTGGAGGGTGAGCAATGGTGGAGTGAAAATCACAATCCACAAAATCATTGTTCTTCCTTGGAGAGGTTTTTGCAATTCGAACTCGACCACGGCCAATTATCCAACTTTCAATTGCGCTTGGTCGACCGTCATTCGATGGCCCATTCACTCGAGGTTAGAGTGCCATTTCTTGGGCGAGCTCACCGCCAAGCCGCAAGTAAATTACCCATGGCTTGGCGCTTGAGCCCAAAAATGGAAGAAAAAGTAGCCCTGCGTCGTGCAGCCGACCTTACCGATTTACCGCCAGAAATCGTGCGTCGACCCAAATTACCTGCTGGGACTGCAACTTCGCCTAAATTACTCAATGAATTGATGAGCGAGTTGGCGCCAAGAGCAAAAGTAATCGCTGAACAAAGTGGAGTGTTGAAAAAGGTCCTGCTCGACCAGCCCGACATGGCCATAGGATTTGGACTGTTCAAGGCCATGCACATATTGGATGGTGCGAGGTCGACAAAGAGTGGCGATGTTTGCGCCCTACTCGACGAGGTGATAGAGTGAACTTCCTAGCCGATAATGGCCTTCTTCTCGAGCAGAAGCGAGAGCAGATAACTCAATGGTTTGTCGATAAGAGAGCACAGATTCCTCTCCCAATCTACGGCAGTGTCGATATCCGTGATGCCGATTGGAAGGTTGCGGTGGTCGACGCCAATCACTTTCCGGCTGGGTTCAACAATATCTCGGCCGAGGACGAACCCTTGATCACCCAATTATTAGGCAATCACATCAATCGCCTGCACAAGGGTTGTAGTTGGGTTCACCTCTATCCTGAAAGCCATACTCGAAATCCAGCCTATGCCGAGAATGTTGCGACCATCAAGCGCTTGTTGGAAGCGGGTGGATTTCGCTGCACAGTCGGCTCACCTGAACTAAATGGCCACGGCTCGATTGACACCTTGAGTGCCCCGCTCAAACTGGTCGAGGTCGAAACCGTCGACGATGGTTTACTCATCGGCGGCCAAAAGCCCTGTTTGATCTTACTCAATAACGATCTCACTTCAGGAATCGTGCCCGGCCTAGGGGTTCAGCAGGTCAGTCCGCCACCGCAAATGGGTTGGCATACCCGTCGTAAATCAGAGCATTATCAAGCATTACAAGCCTATGTCGATGAGATGGCGGATTTGCTCGGCATCGACTCTTGGCATCTGATGGCAGATTGGTTCGTCTCCAAAGAGAAGTGCCTCGACCGTGAGAGTTGTCGTATCGAATTAGCGGCCGAGGTCGACGAATTTATCGCTCGGATTAAACAGAGATATGTCGAATTGAATATCGAGAGTGAACCGGTGGTCTTTGTCAAGAACGATCGTGGAACTTACGGGCTTGGTATTTTGGTGATTTCCAGCGGTGAGCAATTGTTGCAATTATCAAATCGCAAGATGAAGAAATTGATGTATGGTAAGGGCGGTGCTGATGTTGAGAATTTCTTAATCCAAGAGGGGGTTCCTACGGCATTGAAAAGCGAGGAGGGTCATCCGGTTGAGCCAGTGGTCTATCTGGTCGATGGTGAGGCTGCTTCGTGGTTTTATCGCATCAATAGCAAAAAGGGTAATCTCGATAATCTCAACACCCCTAGTTCCCATTTCCATACCTTTGAGGAAGTTGGTGGATTATATGGTCAGCGTGCCCATGGTTGGCACGCTCTGGTCGCCGAGTTGAGTATGTTAGCGATGGGCAGAGAAGCCCAACTGCGACAAACAGAGGTTTGAAGGTCAAAAGGCCACAGCGCTGGCCGATGACCTCACCTAGTGACCTTGTTGCTCGAAGGGCAGCAGAGGCTAGTAGAATCTCGGCGGCACTAGCGAGTGAGAAGGGTTTGCGCTTGGACGCTATCGAAGAAGGCGAGCATATGGTCGCCTTTGTCACAGAGAAACTCTGTATCGGTTGCGATCATTGCACCATCGCCTGTGATGATGATGCGATTGAACTCTATCACCAGGACATGGCTTCGCCGATGATGAATGTTCCTTCAAATCGTAAGGCACGCATCTTACGTGACCCTTGCACTGGATGTAGGCTCTGTGTCTTAGCCTGTCCAACCGATGCTATCGAGATGATTGAGAGGTGAGATGATGGTTGATGAAGAGGAGTCTGAACCGCTACGTTTCGGTGGTGAGTTTGGCCCCAAGCGTGGTGTCAATAGCACTGGGGTTTCACTGTCGACCTTCAAGACCCTAGTATGGGTGTCCAATATAGGAGGTCTGTTGTTGGTGGTGATCTCTCTTGAGTTGATGTTTGTCCAAAAGCAATTCGCCTGGGGCTTAGCCTGCTTGGTAGCAGGGACTTTAATCGCGCTTTTCCCTTCCAATTATGAGATTAAAGGTATGGGTGAAGACGATACTCCGCCCAAGGACTCAAGCTGAAATCCTCTCTCGTGCATCGGCCTCGATAGTATTCTTTGCCTTGCGGGCTTCTACTTGCCTAGCGAGGAAACTAACCACATCGAGGATCTCGATATCGTGGCGCTCATCGCCTTCGAACTTCAAGCACTCAAAGTGAGATACACACTTAGGGCACGAGGTCAGCATCAAGTCGGCACCGGTATTGCGTATCTCTTCGAAGCGCTCTACTCTCAGGGCTCTTGCGTTCTCATTACACGACATCATCGATGAGACTCCACAGCACATGGCGTCCTCGCCACTGTGCTCCATCTCGACCAGTTTGATATTCTCAACACTTTCGATCAGTTTTCTTGGCTCATCATAAATACCCATCTGTCGGCCTAAACGGCACGGGTCGTGGTAGGTGATAGTCAGGTCCTGTTCGGACTTAAGTTTCTCGTCCCAGCCATTCTCTAGCAGGTATTCAGTGGTATGCATTACCTTGATTCCCTCCAGTTCATAATCACGGGCAAAGGTGCGGAAACACTCAGCACAACTCGAGACCAGAGTATCTATACCACTAGCTTGAATGCGCTTTTGGTTGTAGGCTTTCAACTTGTCAAAGACCTCAGTTAATCCTTGCCACTTCTGGTCGTGGCCACAGCACTTGAGGAAATCACGGCCCAGATAGGTAACATCGGTTCCCATCTCTTCGAAGAGGGTGAATGCAGCACTGGTAGAGTCTCCAAGGTCCATCGTGCCGTGGTTGAGGTGACTAAAGACCATCTCTTGGTCGAGATAGTCGACGCATCCAGGATAGTATCCTACATTGGAGACCTCGCCCAACTCCTCTACCGAGATGAAATCATCATCTGACTCTTGCTCGGCTTCAGCAGCGAGCACGGCTTGTAAGGCCCCGTGTGGGATTTCAGCAGCAGGACCGCCTACTATCAGGCTGCGCCTGATGTCGACATAGGAATCGTAATCCACCAGTTGTGGGCAAGCATTGGTGCAAGCGGTACAGGTTAAACAGGAGTACATCGGCACTCCGTCATCCTCGTTATTCCAAGTATTATAGATGATATTGAGTTTATCACCACCGGTGAATAAACGCACAGGGCAAGCATCGTCACAGAGGTCACAGCCATAGCACTTATTCATCTCGAATTCATATCCTCTCGCCATGTAGCGCAAGAGCACCCATACCATTGCACCAAAGGTCAGACAAGGGATGAACATAGCATAGATCAACTTAGCATCGAGAGAGTTAGGATTGACGTGATAGCCGGGGTTATCGATTATAGCGAATGCACTACCGGTTAGGGTCAATTCCCCGGTATTGGAGAGATTGACACTATGCCCTCCAAGTCCGCCAGCAGCATCGTCATCGTAGATCAGTAGTGGTTGGAAGGCTTGGATGGTCATTCCAACCTCGACCACGATAGTATCGTTGGCTGCTAATGGGCCGGTCGAGTCAACCTTGAAATCGTAATTATAGGTGCCAGCGCCTAGTTCCACAGCCAGTGCACCCGCGCACTGATTGTGTTGAATGACGGTTTTACCCGAGGTGTCGGCGATTATCAATGAGGTTGTGATATAGGTGGTCGTCAAGATGTCACCAATTTTTCTAGCCGAGGAATCGACTCGATATTCACAGATAGCATCGAGCGGAACCGTGCTCATACCGCTGACCCAGTAATCATTGGTAATGGTGAAACTACCGGTCTGCCATAAACCGTCTTCACCGCTGTAATTATCGGCATAGGCTACTGCATTGACTGAAGACGCGGCATCTTGGTGGCCATTGACATCGGTGAAATCGATGATGTGTTCCCTAGTTGGTTGGAAATTTTCCCACTGCATCCAAGCAGCAGCAGGTACCAGTTGATCTTCAAATCCTTGGCTGACCATAAATTCATTATCGCTATGAACATGAGTATCCAGAGGCTGGCTACGCATATCGTGCAGGTCATCATAATCGGCGAGTGTATTGATTCCTTTTGCATCCCAGAATCCATTATTGTAGATGGGAAAGGTGTAGACACTGAGAAGGGTCGCTATCAGCAAAGAACCGATGACCAGACGTTTGCCGTGACCGGGGGTAAACCTCGCCCCCCATGAATTGATGAAGAACCAACGGACGACAAAGTAGAGCATTATCCACAAAAGAATTCCCGTCAAGACCCACGGTATGGCATTGAATATATCGGCGATCCATGGTTCACGGACGCCGCAAACCAAATCGCTATGACTGTCTAACTTACAATAATCAGAGCGATTATTACCATACAATTTGAGGAAGATGTTGATACTGAAAACCGAGATGAACCAGATATGTGCGAGGTAAATTACTCCAGCAACCGCAAACCCGGGGTCTTCTACTGGCCTCTTCTCTCGACCTCCAAGGAAAGGTGGTAGGGCGAGGATTCCCACGGGGATGCCGGTTAGAGCACTACCCCACCACGCAGCACTCCACGGGAAGGTCGGTTGACCGAAGAATTCCCCCACAGGTCCGAGAGGTACGTCGAATTGTGGCAGATATTCACCCCAGCGCAAGTAGCCATAGCTGAAGAGAACATACCAATCTGGGAAGACGAAACCGGCTTGAGCAAATGGGTCAGCCGCATTATGAAGTGGGGGTGGGATCAACCAACTATAGAAAAGTAGAACCGCGAGAATTGCGGCGAAGATGATACTGTCACGTAGCACTTCTTGTGGCCAGAACCCATGCCCGGACCTAGTACGAACCCGCTTGTCATCAGCGCTGATCAAACGTTCTTTTTCAGTCATGTACGTGTCGGCTACCCGCCCTAGATTTTCCATTAGACCCATATATTTCACCTCCTCAATGTGGCTCCGCAATGCCTTGTACCCATACTATGAATAGATGGACGATAATCAGTGAGGTGACTATCACTGGTAGGATAAAAACGTGGATGAAATACATGCGGGTTACGGTTCCACCACTAAGGGAGGTGCCACCGAACATTACGGTAGATATCCACTTTCCAATCAACGGCGAGGCATTTGCCATATTGATGCCGATGGTCGCAGCACCGAATGCCAAACTATCCCACGGTAGGAGATATCCCGAATAACCAAAGAAGATGGTCAAGAACATCAAGGCCACCCCAATCAACCAATTGAGTTCACGAGGGTTGCGATAAGCGCCGGTGAAGTAAACCCTACACATGTGCAAGAATACCGCTGCGACCATGAAATGGGTTGCCCAGTGATGGACTGAGCGGATGATGTAACCAAATGGCAACTGGGTCATGATGTAGGTCATGCTAGCATAAGCTGGTGAAGGGTCACCAGTGCCGCCGGGGACGTAGTAGATTCCAAGCACGGTTCCAGTCAGTACTAGAATGATAAAGGCGAGGAAGGATATTCCTCCTAGGCAATATAGGGGATACCAATACCAAATGATACGAAGTTTGTATTTTTCAGCGTGAGTAAGGGGCATCTGTCGATGCATATTGTAGTAGGCACCCTTGCTCATATTCCAGTAGTCCTGGATGCGGAATCTGGTGTCGAGGAAACTGAATACCCAAAGGAATGCCTTTTCTGCCACGCCCATCTTACCCGAGGTCTCGACCGCCCGTAGAATCTCTCGACGTGGAATTTCGTCGTTTTCCTTGCGCAAGGTAAATGCTACCAAAACGACGATGAAGGCGATAAAGAACCAAAGAATCCAGAATAGTGTACTCATTTTTTCACCTCAGTCGCAATAGGTTAACCAATCGATATATGTTGTCAGTCCTTCGATCACATCGACATTTACTATCAATGGGATTATGGGCAAACCGACCGGTGCTGGGCCGCCAATTCTAGCGATTCCTGCATACTTGAAGGTTTGACCATTGGAACGGTTACGATTGGTGTTCATCTCGAGGACGGTAGGATTGAATCTGCTCGAGTGGCAGATACAGAACATCTTGCTACCCTTAACGTCACCACCGCCAGGGGTCCACGAATCCTCAGTATAATCGTTGGCAACCAATTGCCAACCGGGGATACAACAGAGGTGGGTACAACGTGAAAATACCATCACTAGGTCTTCACTAGGGAAGAGACTTGGGTCAGCATCGGATAGGTCTTCAAAGTGACCGATGACCTTTCCGGTTGCATCTTTGCCTTCGGTGAGTTGGAAACGGGGGACGTTATTAGACAGGGGTTTGCTCGAGTTCTTCGAATGAGGAACATAGGTGACGTTGACCGGCAGACCATTCCATACACCTTGGGCGCCGGACATGCCGACATTGGAAGTCTTTGCCTGTTCTACGAAGTCAGATTTTTTCATCGGCTGCAAATGATTTGCCCCATACCAAGCATCATCCTCTCGACCCTTGGCCCAATATTTGACCGAGAGGTCCCCACTACTGCTATCACTTGGTGGCATGAGCACTGAAGCGAAGCCTAGTGCGCCAAGGGTTACGGCGATTACTCCGGTTGCAGAGTTTAATCCGTAGCGTAAGAATTTGCGACGGTTGATCATATTGGCGTCATTTCCTACTAGGTCAGCATGGTCGATAGAAGGCGCAGGTCGTAGTGTTCTATCCATATTTTCACCTCCTTGCCAGTTGTCTCAAATCCGATAATCCTGCCAATCTTTGGCGTGTTCTGTAATATATTTGTTCATGCGTTCCTTGACTATTATCTTGTCTGGCAGGACAAAGCGCAGATAGATCACTCCCATCATTATCAAAGTGGTGAGTGCCATTGCTAGGTGATAGGAAAGTTGCTCTTGACCCCAGTGGTTGAATAATCCGTAGAGAGTGGTCGCCGCCCAATACAAGGTCCAGAAAACCGCCCATACGAAGAAGAAGATTGTCAGGTAAGATGCGCCTGATGGTGCGAGTGATGCTGAGATAACCGTGCCTGGTTCTGCCGGGTTGAATACCCCGTGGTCGATCGCCGCCTCCATTTGTTCCTCGGTTAGAGAGGATTCGGATAGTGCTGCTCTTGCATCTTTGATGCTGACCTCGCCACGAACCACTCTTTCGAGTAAATCAGTGATTACATCCTTAGCCATCACTGGTCACCTCGGCGTCTGATCTTGTAGCGAAGACGCAACTGATTGCTGCGTCCAGCATAGGAGGAAGAGAACCCATAGCGCAGTAATAGGCCAGAGAATACAATGACGATTATCACTGAGAGGAAGCCCAATAGACCAAGCCAATGAGCACGTAATTCCGCACCCATCTCATGCAATTCAACACCGTGTTCTTCCGCCACTGGAGCACTTACTTGACCGTCGCCAGCGAAGATGGTTCGTGTGCCTAACCCTGAATCCTCATCGGATTCGCCTAGGAAGAAGAATAGCTGATTCCACGAATCCTCGCCGATATTCAAGCCATCGCCATCGACGCTATTGCCGGTGATCCAGAAGTCGACATTACCGGTGCCATTATCGGGTGCAATCCAAGAAATTTCCCACATCCGGTCATCGGTTTTCGCACCATCGGCGTTGTGGGTCAAGGTCTGAATATCGCCATCCCAGTTTTGAGTTAAATCACTCTCGGCCAGAGAGCCAGCACTCACTCGCATCGAGAATCCACTAGTGGTGCTGCCTGTATTGACCTCTGGTCCACCGATTAGTTGCAAGCGCAAGGGATACGTTTGGCCAGCTACCCACGAATAAGGAACGTCGTCGAGAACGATTTGCACCGAGTTGGTAGCAGCAGCAGAATGGCAAAGGCAACCTTTCTTGGCGACATCTGTGATGTCATTTGCACCATCACCAGTGCTATCCTGTTCCGATCCGATACCGGTATTCAGCGCTTGGCCGATACTGGGAAGCAACAACAGAGTCACCAATGAAGCAATGATTAGCAGCCTCATTATGTTGCGAGTCTTAGACAAGGTCTCACCAGCGTTGATGCCACCGTAAGGTGTCTTATGAACGTTGCTTGGTCACCTCTCGTAGAGAGGTTGCAAAGTAGGCTCGGCTACTGCACTTATTCAACACTATCACAAGGCGGAAGAATCTATGGCCTTAAGCCTACAGCGCCCCTTGATGTCTGATTATACCTTTGAAAATATCTACGATCTTTCACCAGAGCAATTGCAATCCCTAGACGACGCCGAAGCGGCGATGCTGCGGGCTGATTTTGGCAAGGCAGAAGAGATCCTATTGCAGATGCTTGCAGAGGAGGAGGAGTGTATTCCAGTTCTCAACAATCTCGCCCATCTGATGGGACGCCATTTTTCTGATTTTGAAAAGGCGGTCGAGATATATGATAAGGTGCTTGAACTAGAGGCCGACAATGCTTGGGCGAGAGATGCTCGGCGTCGTTATCTGCGTTATGTTGACCGCGATTGATTGAAGAACCCTCTGTTTGATGAGGGTTCATGGACGGGGCACAACTGCTTATCGCTGGCATCGGCGGTTTGGGTAGTTCATGGGCTCTCAAGGCCCATGAAAGGGCGGGGAATGATGTCGATTTAGTGTTGGTTGATGCCGATGAAAACAGTTTTTCCAATGATGTTCAAGCCCATATCATACGCCTTGGTTCGGCCGACGATGCCAGTGGTTGTGCTGGATTGCCGCCATTGGGCGAGCAACGCATGCGTAGTGCAGCCAATGTCACTCGATTATTACTAGAAGATGTGGAATTGGTAATCCTCCTGGCCGGATTAGGAGGGGGGACCGGTAGCGGAGCAGCACCTGAGTTTGCCCGCCAAGCGAGATTGGCGGGTGCGGTGGTGATTTCTGTCGCAGCTTATCCATTCACCGCTCAGCCATCGCGGCGAGCGATAGCAGAGGCGTGTTTGACTAAATTGGAAAAACACAGTGATGTTTGTGTCCGTCTTTCGCTCGATCGCCTCGCTTGGCAAGCACGTGAGCGCGGTAGTGACTGGCGCTTAGGTGCAAGTTGGGTTGAAGAATTAGTCGATGGCTTAGTGCGTACTCTACTTAGACTTGGATTGATAAATCTCGACATGATGGATCTCAAAGCAATCGTTGGCCACAAAGGGGCATCTACTCTGCTGGTGGCCCAA
>CAUYXQ010000004.1:0-18211 GCA_963577015.1 Candidatus Thalassarchaeaceae archaeon | reverse complement strand
AGAACTTCAATCTTCTCTATTCAGTAGTAGTGATGCCAAGGAAGGAATCGCAGCATATGTTGAAAAGCGTGTGCCAAATTTCACCGGTCAGTAATCGCTTCTAATCAGCGATGTCTTGAAGGATGAGGGCAAGGTCGGAAGGGCCGTATGGCCTCTGAGTTCCATGTACCAGCCGATGTACCCGATGACCTCGCGGAAACCTATATCGAAAACATGATGGTGGCAACGGCTGGCAGTGGTTCGATGAACCTCTTTGCTTGTGATCAGAAAATCGAGCATCTCAATGATGATTTTTACGATGGTGATAACAAAATACCACTTTCCTCAAATGACCCAGGCCATCTATTCGAGATTGGTTTAGCTTGCCACGAAGAAGGAACCATTGGTGTTCTTGCCGGCCAACTCGGTTTGATAGCCAAGTATGCTCGTGATGCTCCTGATGTACCATATCTTGTGAAGTTGAATTCCAAGAGTGGTTTGGTGAAAACCGCGCAAAGGGATCCGGTGTCGATGGCGATGTGGGATCTCGATGATGTGATGGGGCTGATTCACAATGGTATCAACGTGGTTGGAATCGGTTATACCATCTATTTGGGAAGTGAATATGAGCATGATATGTTGACCGAAGCTGCATCGATGATTAGCCGCGCCCATGAATTGGGATTGATAGCAGTCGTGTGGATGTATCCAAGAGGCCAGGCGGTTGCTGACGAAATGGACCCACAATTGATCTCAGGTGCAGCAGGTGTTGCTGCCTGTATAGGTGCTGACTTTGCTAAGGTAAATTATCCAAATGCATGGGATGGTATGACTCAGCCGGAAAGTTTGGCAATAGCAGTTGAAGCAGCGGGCCGAACCGGTATCATCTGTAGTGGAGGTGGCAGCCTTCCTCCGCGAGATTTCTTAGAGAGATTACATTCACAGATTCATGTCGCAGGTTGCCGGGGTGCTGCTACAGGACGTAACATTCACCAGAAGCCAACTGAGGATGCGGTTAAGATGGCTGCAGCCTGCCATGAAATAATTTGTAATGGCGCTTCGGTTGAAGAAGCATTAGCAATCTTTCAGGGATGAATGATATATTCATCCACGGCGGATAAGATCCTTGGTTAGGACCTTACCATCAGAGTCGACCAATAGTGGCTGGCCTTCTTGCCAATCAGGACAATTCTCGGAAACCCAGATGCGGGTTGCCCATTCACAGATGTCGTAGCCGCCGGAAAGAATACCAGATCTCTTGATATATCCAACCTTTACGATATCTTTGTCTTTGGAAAGTACGTTGCCCAATTGTTGGCTAGTGGTGCCATGTCGCATGGTGCTGTTGATGTGTTCGAGAATTTCTGCAGTATTGCGTGGTCTCTCAGATAGGAACTTCTTAATTTTTTCTCTGATGCGCACGGTTTTCATGTTTCTTCCTCCAGTCATTGATGGCTAATCCGGCTAGATACCGTCCGCCAAAACGAAGGAGCGAAGCACCTGATATAATGGTTATCCAAAATTGGCCTTGAAACTTACATCGTGTAACGCGAAATGGCGATTTACTTATCGCGTTCCACAAGGGAATAAGGTATTACTTACTATCTCCATTGGAAATGTGTAAGTTTATGTAACTAGTTATGGCTATGTATTGGAAAAACTCAATAATACGAACTCCCGCCCCCAAAGTGGTGACGACTGATGCCGCGAGATAGGATTAGGTCGGTACATCAACGTCGATTACTCGATTGGCTTGCCGATGGAGGAGGGACTGTGTCAGATGCATCTGATGCCTTGGGTATTCGCATGCCACACGCTTCTGCTGCACTCAAACGACTACGTGAATCAGGGGATATTGTGCGTGACCATGGTTCAAGGCGGGGAGCGAATCATCGGCTTACTGCTCAAGGACTTATGAGATTGGAACGAGATGGGCTCGATAGGTTATTGCAGTTGGTTCAATGGCCGCCACCAACAAAAGCACTCGGTATTGTACTCGCTAGAGATAGAGAGATGGTATTGCTTGGTTACACCTCTGATGTGATTGGACCATTGATGGGCTTGCCAAATCGCCCCCTAGAGGAAGAATCCGAAGTGGATTTAAACTCCATTGGAAATGAAGGGGGGTCAGACACTTGGAGATGGGCAATCCTCAGAGGGGAAGGGCCGATTTGGTGGGACCTTGAAAGTCAAGAGCGGACTAAACGTCCTGTAGTGACCTCTCCGGCAACTTTGAGCGCTTGGACAGATCAACCAAAAGTAATGGGTGTGATTCGCGCACGATTACTCGAAGATGCAGAATCTTGGCCATTGGGGGTGGGTAGTTGGTTTACTGCACTGCCCGAAGGTCTTTGGCCAGAATTACCTGAAAATCTCAGAGCAGGACCGACTGCAATCGGTCGAGCGGGTAGTAGCGGACCAACTATTCGCCCTCTCGATGGGATTCATGCGCGTTTGTCAAATCGACACGACAAAACCTTAGCCCTACGAGCATATAGTAGCGGTTCACTTGTTCTTGCCGATGGTAAATTATTAGGTCACAAACGTACATCGTTACCCACTGGCTGTCTTTCACGATGGATTTCATTGGTTCATCCACGTCTTTCCACATCAAGGGTGTTTGAGAAGTCTGAAAAACTACGTCAGGATCTTGCAGACAATTCGCTAAATTCACTCACACGAGCAATTCTAGGGGACTTTGGTGGTCGTGATTGGCACGATGGGCAAAAAGAAGCCTTTATCGATACAGGTGGATTATCTATTAGAGGAGCTACTGCATTATTGCAATGGTGTCTCGAAGAGACGGATGTAGATCTCGTTGTAGAATGGCGCTGGCCTGTTGCTGATTCAAGGCAAATTATTACGAGGTTGGTTTCAGATCCACGCTGTAGATTATTGGTTAGTGATGGTGATTTGAAATTGCCTCTTCGCATCGAATCCACGGCGAATAATGGTCAGGTGATGTTGCATATGAAAGAAAGGGTAAGATTACCAGTACGATTAGATGCACTTGCTGGAAGTCATATGATACCGGTCGATTGGGTTGAACCGAGCCATCCACGCGAGTTGAGCAGAGGTGGTGGACTTGCGCCAAGCAGGCCTCCTCAATCACATCGAGAGGCGATGTGGATCGCTTGTGATCTTGAAAGTGGCGATTCTCGTTGGGCGGAATTATGTGAAAAGACCTCTCCTCTTGCTGCCTTTATCGCCACTCCAAAAAGCGAAAGGGTTTCGCGATGGCGTCGAATAAGAGAATCTCTGAATCCAGTATGGTCTGCACTATTGGAGCTTGACACACTAGAATTATCGGAATTATCGGAATTAGCGATTACTCAAGCAGAAGCGCTTGATTCCTTGGTCGCTCGAATCAGGTCATCACCGATGGTAGTAATCGATGAGCAAATCAACGAGGGATTAGGCGCAGCAATCCTCCTTGCCAGACAATGGTTTGACGATGAATTTAGATCATTATTGATAGAAGCAGCAGAATCTTGGGCAAGAAATCCTCTAGCGATTGAGAAGGTGATGCCTTCGCTATGGATGGATGATGAGTTGCGGCAAATCGCATTACGCTCTGAGGAATTGGAGCCCTATCGCTTGATGAGTTTGGGTGAGGTAGAAGATCCCGATACCCAAAGGCAGATCATCTGCTTTGTTCATCCTTGTATTTGGTTAGATTATGCAAAACATTGGTTATTGATTCAACTCTCTTCTTCAACCGGTAGATCGATTCTCGCAAGTATGGAATTACCTTGGCCGGCATTGCTCTGGCGAAACCCTCCTACGGTCGAGGAGTTACGAGTGGTGCATCATCTTGAGGAGGGCCCAGGGAAAAACTCTCTTCTCGATGTATTGGATGCTCTTGAAAGTGATTATGCACCACCTACTGGCCGGACACATCCCTTAGCAGGCTGGTTATTCCGTTCAACGGTTCCATTTATTTCAAGTGAGGTTGTTGGTGATGCAACCATTCATCTCGAACTCTATCGGCGCTTTCATGAATGATAACATTCAGGCGATGTCAACCGCGCATGCAACATCACCGTGAGGCACGCCAATGATCGGTGATACTAATGACGCGGGGTGCGCCATCGACGAAGATCAGAGTGACCTTTAGGAATGACCTCTTGATGCAAACCGATGGACGATGTGGTTGAACGATGGGTCCTTGCCGGACGTCAGGATGAAGGTGAGACAACCATTCAACTGCACAGAAGCCCTGACGCCGAGGGTCATGCCTTGGAGGTAACGATGATACAGGCTGTTAGGTGTCGGGGCACAGTCTTCAAGCGATGTTCCTAAGTGCTTCAAGTTTCGACATCACCTCATGGGCGCGCGGCTTGAACTGTGCTTGGTCGGAGGAACATTCGACCGCTTTCACATTGGCCACGCCCATTTGCTTACCAACACATTAGCTGCAGCAGAATTAGCTGAAGTATGGATTACTAGCGATGAAATGGCACGGATTAAATCTCCACAAATAGAGTCTTTTGAAACGAGGCGCGAAGCGGTACTTTCTTGGGCCGACGTTCATGCCGATGGCAGAATAAAAACCTTTGAACTCAAAGATTCATTCGGACCTGCACCAAAACGCTCAGATTGCGATGGAATCATCTGCACACCAGAGACACTTTCAAATTGTAATGAGATTAATAGCAGGAGGTTGGCAAGCGGATTGACACCACTGGAGGTAATTGAGGTTCCTCATTTACTAGATGATGAAGGGGGGTTGGTCTCCTCGACTAGAATAAGGGCTGGAAGCATTTCGCGTGAGGGTAAATCTTGGTTATTATCGTCAGATAGGTCGAAGGATTACCTAATGACTGATGAATTGGACCTAGAATTAAAAGACCCATTCGGAGATTTATTCACCGGACCTGATAACGTATGTGAAATCGCAATGAGTTCTGCAATCGAATCGATTGACAGTGGACTATTGGTGGCGGTTGGTGATATAACCGTCTCAACATTACTCGGCATGGAAATAATTCCAGACATCGCGTTTGTTGATGGCTATACCAAAAGAAAAGAACTTCCCAAAAAGGTAGATCTACAAGCTTTCGATGCAGTGATCAACTGTAGTAATCCAGCGGGAAGCCTTACTGCGTCATTGATTACAGCTATAGATACAGCCTTGCATTCAGATGGTACTGTCTGTGTCAATGTCGATGGCGAGGAAGACCTTGCACCGATTATCATCCATCTCTTGGCACCAATTGGCTCTAATATTCTCTATGGCCAGCCTGGTGAGGGAGTGGTATTAGCCCAAACCGGTGAACTGATTAAAGAACGATGTAAAATCATACTTTCAAAATTTGAGGTGAGGAAATGACCTTTGTCAGTATCACGGTATGCGTACGCGACGGAGTTGATTGGGTCGATGGGTGCATTGAATCCTTGATCGAACAAACCCATCGACCGTTGGAAATCATCGTAGTCGACGATGGTTCAACCGACGGCTCGAAACAAAAGGTTGAGTTATGGCAAGAACATGAATTGGTTTCGACGATATTGCAAGAACCACTTGGTTTATCTGCTGCAAGAATGGCTGCAGTAAATGAAGCAAAAGGAGAATGGGTTGCAATTACCGACATCGATGTCCGTCCTGAACCGGATTGGATCGAAAACCTTCTCCTCGCTAGTGAGCCATTGGAAGGGGAAAATATTGTTGCCATTACCGGAAGGACGGTTTTCAATCGTGGTGATGATACAATCAGTATTATTCGTAGTTCGGAAATCGAAGCGAAATATCGTTCACGTAGTCGTATCACCACTCTTGCAAATGGCCCGTGCTCAATGTTTCGTAAAGAGGAGTTATTGGCGATAGGCGGATTCAATCCAGAATGGTATCATGCAGAGGACATGGAGGTTTCTTTGAAGTTGATAGCGGCAGGTGGAGTGATAATATACACCCCTAGAGCAATAGTCAATCACGTTCCAGAAACTGGATTGATGCGGTTTCTGGGTAAGAGGTCACGTGATATTAGGGCCCACGTGCGCATCGTTAGGCATTTTCCTAGCCGAATGCGGAGAGGTCCAGGATTCGATTTTATCGGGAGTTCGTGGTTGGTTTTACTGGGATTGCCGGCACATGGCGTATTGATGGTAGCGCTATTCATTATTGCTTCAGCCTTTACTGAAGGGGGAGTGAATGAGATTGTCAACGGAGTAAATGCAAAAGCAATGGCGATATTATTGGTGATATATCTCACTTGGTTTTTATTATTATTGCGTAATAATATTATTCAAACCATGCTCAAACGGCCAATAACCACACCGATAGTCATTATCAGTTGGTCTATTTCGTTATGGTTTGGATTGATTCTAGGGATTATTGATGCGATACTACAACGCCGCGGGCATGGTGCGCGTTGATCAATCCTCTTCGTCAAGGCCGGACAATATCTTCATTCCGATTCCCGAAGAGATTAATGCAATCGTGACAACATATACCCCGGGGTCAACCCAGGCCATGTAACTTATACCCCAATATATGTAGAATACTATTCCAGAGAGGATACACCAAGCAGCACCTGTGAGATACCAGCCGCCAACTTCTGTCGAGGCAAGAGAAACCCAGAGATTACTTTTCACCATCGAGGAGAAAAATCCTGTGATACCATCCTCTTGAGAATTAATTGTCTTCAATGCCAGTGCAACAAGTCCACCACACATTAGCATGAAAACAAAATCACTAGCGACGAATGCTGGTGCTGTTGATTTCATACCAAAAGCCGCATTTGTATATTCCATGGTAAGTAGGCCAGCCCAAGAGATTCTGTATGTAGGATGTACTTGTCCAATCAGATTGAGAATTGCAAGCAATAATCCAAATGCACCGATTGCCAAGTACCATTTCGCTAGTAATTGTGATGGAGAAATTAGGGTAGAGATGAGACTTTGCTCGTCTACATCTTCAGCAATTTCCACCTCTTGACGCTTTTGCATTGTATTCTTCATGCGCCGGCCCACCTCCAACATAGTTATGAGTGTTGCCAATTCTCAAACAAAGTACAATTGCTCACAATCGTGATTGATGCTTGTATGAGTGTGCAAAAACATCAGCGATAACCGATTCTGAGTTTGACATAATAGTTTTGACATCGAGATTATCAGGTAAGCACGAATTGATCTGCTTTGAACGCCCATATCTGCCTTTACTGACGGTATTAGCGGTTATCAATCCGAGCATATCAAGATTCGAAATAAGTCCTGAGACTCTTCTTGCAGAGAGTAGTGATTGACTAACTCGAGCGCATGCTTGTTTGTAAATATAGAAAACCTCGCCGGTTTGGATGTTCCTCAGGCCGTTGTATTCATTGATCATTACTGCAGCAAGTACGATTTTTTGTTGGGTCGGAAGTGTACGAATCACCGGAGTAATTTGGTCGCACTCAATTTGCGCTTGTGCGGCCCTAACGTGCCGTTTTTCAACCAATTCTACACTTTCTTTTTCGGCTTTTTCCGTAGATACACGCAATAGGTCAAGTGCACACCTCGCATCACCGTGTTCTTGAGCTGCAAGCGCAGAACACAGAGGGATAACTTCCTGAGAAAGAGCACTATTTTCAATTCCTTCCACCGCGCGATCATGTAAGATCTCTTGGAGTTGTTCAGCATTATATGGATTGAAAATTATATCCTGTTGTCCGAGTCTACTTCTGACCCTTGGGTCGAGATAATCTGTGAATTTCAGATCATTCGAAATCCCGATGACACAGGCTCTGGCTTCGTTCAACTCAGAATTTAGATTGGTCAAATTATAGAGTAGATCATCACCGGCTTTTTTGATTAGGTGATCGATTTCATCGAGGATGATGACATATACGCCCCCCCTCCTCTCCATACGTTTTACCAATTCCTTGAAAACGCGATCGGTTGGCCAACCGGTGAATGGAATATCGGGGGCTTCAAATTCTTCAAGCAAGGTATTACCAAGATGCGATAGAACTCTGTACTGGGTGTCAATTTGGCGACAGTTGACCAATACCGGGGACACTTTACGGCCTATTTTTTCACCTTTCTCCTGTAATTGCTTGCACACGTATTTGGTTACTGCAGTTTTTCCTGCCCCGGTAACTCCATAGAGAATCATATTCGAGGGTATGTGGCCTTTTAGGGCTTCGACGAGGTTGAAACTCAAAGATTCTATTTCCTCCTCACGGTGAATCAAGGTATCTGGGAGGTAACTATGCCTGAGCACTTCCTTATTGATGAATAGAGTCTTCAGAGTGAGAATTTCGTCGAAGATATTCCCGCTCATTCTTGTCTACTCCATTGCATCCTTCACAACCACTGGGGCAGCCGCAAGCGGATGTCTTCCGTGAGTCCGAGTCCATGTAATAAGCATGCCCACTAGTCAAGCTAAACAATCGCTAAGTTGTGTGGACTTGAGAAAAGATTGCGCTATTATAAACTGGTTGCAAATACACACTGGAAATTAATAAATTACAATTGAAAACCTCTATTTTTCTTTTTCAATTGTCAATTACAGGGTGATGATTTTTGCTCCGTCCCAATAAAATGAATCTCCATCTCGGGCGTGAATCACATTCGCCGGATGCTCGGGAATCTGCGCCGAGATGATTTCAGGACCATCGTCAACATAGGTATGGGTGACAATTATTTTCGTTTCAGGATTATTCCGCCCTAGGGTTTCAATCGAGGACGGTTTGTGATGTTCGTCGGAATCGACATATTCTGGTAATCCCATCTCCACAATGGCCAAGTCGCATTCACTGACTCTTCGCCATAATTCATCACAAGGTCCGCTATCACCGGAGTGTAGCATCGTCAAACCACTTTCATGTCGCATCATCCATCCATGTGGTTCAACCTCGGCAACGTGTTTTACAGCAAACGTTTCGAAACTCCACCCCTCTACTTGTGGAATCTCCTGCCAATTTATTGTAGCCAGAATATCGTCAAGACTACCAGGGTATGCCATTTTGCACAATGTTTCAATACTCTTTCTAACTATTGGTGAGCCAGCTATTGTCAAAGGCTTAAGCCCATCTCGATCGGAAATATATTTCCTCTCGAGCAGTAGGAAAGGGATACCGAAAACATGGTCTCCATGGACGTGAGTTACTAGAATGGTGTCGATTTGGCTTGGAGAGATACCCCTTCTTCTCAAGCAACTAAGGGCGGTAGGTGGTATATCGATCATGATATGTTCATCGATAAGCAGGAGAGAGTGCATCCGGCCTGATGGCAAGAAAGCATTACCCGTTCCAAGCAACTCTATCTTCACCATAGTGCCTCCACCACATGCGCGTGCTAAATCTGTTTGCACGAAGCGTCATAAACAGAATCTTGGTGGAGCGACTGCACGTGGTCATAATGACGGTCTGGAGCGCTAAGAACCCCTATAGTTCACGTATCACTGAGAATTATATTCTCAACGGAGAAGGTAGCCGTAAAGAAACGAGGCATATCGTCTTTGATCTTGGCGATTCTGGCCTTGAATACAAGGTCGGAGATGCACTCGCAGTACTCCCAGAAAACCCTCAAGAGATAGTAGATAACCTAATCGCTAATCAGGGTTGGAATCCTCTGCAAATGGTCGATGCAGGAAAAGGTGAGAAAACCCTGAGGGATGCTTTGAAGAGGGATGTGGAAATACATCGCGTCAACAAGAGATTCGTCGGTTCATTGATTGGTAAAGTCAAATCTAGTGGGCTGAATATAGATGTGAAGTTAACAGCAAGACGACGGATGATCGTTGGTGGGGAGACTATTCTAGAATGGGATGTGGAATCAGGAAATATCCTCAAAGGTTTGAATTCAAACGCATCTGGCGATAATCCGGTAGCCAAGGTTGAGACTCTGTCCAGTGATTCTTCGGCGATGGAGGATTATATTTGGTCGCGAGATTATATCGATGTATTAGATGAATTTGCAGTTAACTATACCTCAGAGGAATTCCTTGGTCTTGCCGATCGTCTAAAACCTCGCCTATATTCGATTGCGAGTAGCCTTGACGCACATCCGGGATTGGTTGAATTAACCGTTGGTATCATCCGTTATACACATCACGGCCGAGACCGCGGTGGATTGTGTACTCTCTTCATGGCTGATGAAATCGATGAGTCAGACCAGCCGGTTCGTGTATTTATGTCACCAACCAAAACCTTTGTTCTGCCTGAAGACCCTAGTGTCGACATCATCATGGTTGGTCCGGGCACAGGTATAGCTCCATTCAGGGCATTTATGGAACAGAGAATATACGATAAGGCATCAGGTCGGAATTGGTTGATATTTGGTGATCAGTCGTCTAAAACCGAATTTTATTATCAAGATACAATTGAAAAATGGCTCGATGAGGGTGACTTGTCACATTTTACCACAGCGTGGTCACGAGACCAAGAAGATAAGATCTACGTTCAACATCGGATGACAGAGCATGGCAAGGAGATTTGGAAGTGGTTGAGTAATGGCGCTTATTTTTATGTCTGTGGTGACAAGCAATACATGGCAAAAGATGTACATCGTACCCTGATCGAGATTGCGAGTGAACACGGCTCACTGTCCAAAGAGGAAGCTACTTATTTCATTGAGAAGGTGATGATGCGCGAGCAGAAGCGTTACCTTCGTGACGTATATTGAATACCGTCACTCTAGTGGAATTACAGTGGTATTGATTCCTTTTGAATTGGCTGAATCGACCATGACATTGGTCCATTTACTTTTGGCGCTAGGGAAGGCGATTACATGAGTCGCCTTCTCGAGCATTTTCATCACTAAATCAGGGGCTGCTTCGATTCTCCCTCCATCTTCAAGACCCCCTCTTGGCACATTCCATTCCTCATTGAAAATAGCGCAGGGAATGTTGTTATTATCGGCCCAACGTTCAGCCAAGTAATCCACCCCGCTTGCACCTCCAAGAATAATCAAATCAGGATACTCGAATTCCTCGACCCATTCGTCGAGTTTATCCTCGATAAAAGAATAATCATAATATTGTGAATTTCCACAAATCACCAAGTTCACTATTTTTCCGGACTTGTTCAAGTCCTTTCCAGCCATCGCATCAAGCACTCCTGCCCCAGACATCACATACCCCTATTTCTCCCAATGAGTTGGTAGGATATAAATTATGCTGTCATAAAAATTGATAAATGACTTTGTGAAAGGCTCTGATTAAGGTTTGCAACGGTGAATCAATCATCTTAGAGTAGCCGAATGACCGCTTTCATCATAGGGGTAATCCGTCTGGGGCGGATAATGGCATTCAAGCGGGTATTAATCGCGAATCGCGGAGAGATTGCCCTACGTATCCTCAGAACCCTTCGTGATATGGGCATTGAGGTGGCAATAATCCATGGCAAAGAGGACCGTCTTTCCCTACCCGTAAGACTGGCAGATATAGCATTTCAAATCACGCGGGTAAATCCGCTTGACTCTTATCTAGATGTCGAAGCTGTCGTTCAAGCAGCAATAGATCTCAAGTGTGATGCAGTTCATCCTGGCTATGGTTTTCTTGCCGAAAATGCCGGATTCGCAAGGAGGTTGGAAGAAGAGGGGATTACTTTCATCGGCCCTTCTGCCGATGTCATCACCTTACTCGGTGATAAAATCGAGGCGAGAGCGGCGATGGAAGCAGTTGGTTTACCAACAGCGAAAGGTAGTAGTGAGCCGATTGAGGATGCTGCAGTAGCTTGCGCATTGGCTGATGTAATCGGTTATCCGGTTATTATCAAGGCCGCCGCCGGCGGCGGTGGCATTGGCATGCAAATCGTGAATGAAGCGAAAGAATTCGAAGGCGCACTCAAATTATGTCAAAGTAGAGCGAGGTCAGCATTTGGTGATGAACGAGTTTTTATCGAGAAATATATCGAAGGCGCACAACACATCGAATTCCAAGTATTGGCAGATGGTGAAAAAGCCATTCATTTTGGCGAGAGGTTTTGTTCGATTCAACGCCGCCATCAGAAATTGGTAGAAGAAGGTCCATGGCTTGACGAAGCAACGAGAGAACAGATAGGCAATCTCGTTTGTGCTGGTGCAGAGTCAGTGGGTTATAAGGGTCTGGCGACTTTCGAATTTTTACGCGATAAGAGCGGTGATTTCTACTTTTTAGAAGTAAATCCTAGAGTTCAAGTCGAACATACGGTCACCGAGATGATTACAGGTTACAACTTGGTTGAATTGGGTGTCAAAGTCGCTCAAGGAGAATCGTTACCCCTCGGTCAAGAAGATATAACCTGGCGAGGCCATGTAATTCAATGCCGTTTGAATGCTGAGAATCCCAAGGATTTCATCCCAAGCCCAGGTAGATTGTGGGATTGTCATTTCCCTTCCGGTTTTGGAATCCGATGTGATACACATGCCTATGCTGGTTACGAAATGCCCGGTTGTTTTGATAGTCTATTAGCAAAATTGCTGGCTTGGGGACATGACCGCGAGGATGCCATACGTAGAATGCGCACTGCATTGGATGAGACTTTGATAGAAGGGGTCGAAAATCTAATTCCTCTGCATCGGAGAATAATGGATGAGAAAGATTTCCTTGAGCGAAATATAACGATTCAATATATCGAAGAGCACGAGGAATTGCTTGGATAGGATGAGGTGGTAATAATGGATGTATTGATAATTGGTAGTGTCGCATATGATTCGGTATCTTCACCAGAGGGGGCAGTGGAGAATGCACTAGGTGGATCTGCCACATATGCCGGTCTTTCGGCAGCATTTCACGATAATATGAGGAACGGAGGTGGAGTGGGATTGGTCGGCGTAGTCGGAAACGATTTCACCGATGCTGATTACAAACTATTGTCAGCGGCGGGTCTAGATATCTCAGGTCTCGAAGTAGCCGATGGCCCAACCTTTCGTTGGTCAGGCTCTTATCATGGCAATATGGGCGAGGCTCAAACCCACGAAACCCACCTCAATGTTTTTGAACACTTTCAACCGAAAGTTCCAGAGGGTTCGCGTTCACCAAAAGTTACTTTCTGCGCAAATCTTCACCCAGCATTACAGGCAAGTGTTGTCGATCAGACCGAACCTACGCGTTGCACGATTCTCGATAGCATGAATCTGTGGATCGATATCGCTTTGGATGATTTGCGCAAAGTGATGGCTAGAGTTGATATTGTTGTGCTCAATGATGGAGAGATTAGAATGCTTGCAGGTGATGAAAACCTAGTCAGGGCTGCCCATACAGTACGTGAAGAGATGGGTGGAGGGATACTGATTGTCAAACGCGGTGAACACGGTGTTCTCGCTCTGCATCCAGAGGGACTGATAGCATTACCCGCATACCCTACAGCGACTGTTGTTGACCCAACCGGTTGCGGTGACACATTTGCTGGGACCCTTGCCTCTCTATTGGCGGCAGGTGAAGGCGACATTGGTAGAAATGAATTAAAGCATGCATTATTGCATGCGACGGTAACCGCTAGTTTCACCTTGATGTCATTCGGAGTAGGTGCTATTGCAAATTTAAAGCCAGAACATTATCAAGATCGCTTAGAGTCCTTCAAACATATTATTGGTGGTTGAAATGGCTGTTCTCAATATCGCCATGGCTGGTAGCGATGAATTGGCCCGGGAAATTGCAAAGCCCGTCGATAAACGTGATGTAGAGTCCTATGTCCACAAAGAGGTTGTCGATGGAATACAATGTGTATTGTCATTGATCAGACCAATCCGTTATCCTGAGAAACTCAGGCCACTCCTCTCGGCACTTTCCGCTGGTAGAGTTGGTATTATCGAGGTAAAAGAGATAGATGCAACTTTCGGTGAAACACTTGTAGCCTTTTCGGCGGCTGGAATCACAAAGGGAATTATTGTGATAAATCCAGACTCCGGTGGTTGGATAGATGAAGAACAAGTGAAGAAATCACTTGTTCAAGTGGGTTTGGATAAGTGGATTTTTTGCACGGGTGATGGTTTGGTAATACGACAAACCCTATTGGTGATGATGAGTGAATTAGAGGAAGAGCTCGCTAAAGATACAGCAAGGCCATTGGTAATTCCAGTCGATCAGTACTTCAACGTCAAAGGAATTGGCTTGGTTGCGATAGGCTATGTGCAATCTGGAGTAGTCAAAGTTCACGACACTTTAGCGATGATTCCTACCGATGGTAGTGGCGATGTCAAATCACTACAAGTGATGGATGATGATGTTCAAGAAGCACGTGCAGGTGACCGGGTCGGAATAGCACTGCGCAATTGCTCTGAGTCTCATTTAGTAGGCGGGGCTGTGATAGTCCACCCTGAGGTAGAAGACAGAAAAAGCGGTAAATCGGTCCCGCTGGCGGTCGAATTGCATCAGGTTTCCAAGGTTGATTTGCAGATTTCACCTTTTCAACGGCGCCGTCTTGAAGTTGGGGATGTGATTCACGCAAGTATAGACTTGCAGTTTGTCGTTGGACGTATCGAAACTATCGATGATGGGTTGACAGTGAAATGGGAAACACCTCTACTTATTCGTAGAGATACACCGCCACCAGTAATCATCTCTCAATTAGATTCAAGCCTGCGGATAATGGGGCCTGCCACTCTACATCGCTGCGAGTAAAGGGTGCCATTATCCAGTGCAAGCAAGGGTCTGCCTGCGGTGCTTTCATAACTGAATGGACATGATGTGCTTCCGGGATGTACTCAGATGCCGTGCCTTGCGGGGCTGGTGTTAGCGAATCGACGGAGATAATCCGTTCGCTGACATTGGCAGGACATAAGGGGCGCGTACGCGCAGTCCTTTCGCCAAATCAGATATCTTTTGAATCGCGTTCAGGACATGCCCTCGATCTTCATCTCGATGCTGTACAAAGGGTTCATCATTCACATACCAATCTGATTCCAGGTTGGATGGCAATGGTCGGATTACTGTTGGTTTGGATCTCTTTTAGAACCTTAAATGGCTCCGCACAAGCAATAGCCGGTTCTGTAGGTATTGTACTAAGCGCTGGCCACCTGATCACTCGAAGGCCGACTTTGACCATCGATACCACTGCCGGTGATTGCCATTCGATATTCGGTAATGATGCTATTTTGATGCGTATGTGTACTCTGATTCAACGTCTACGTGATGGTGCGACAATGGAAGAAGCTAGGCGGGGATTGGAAATTCTATCGCGAGATGCAGAATATCCGCGAATACAACAATTGGAAGCAGAATTACTGCCAGAACCGATAGAGATTATGCCCAACCCTGTAATCAGTGCATTCTTGGATGAAATAGAAAGTGAGGATGCACAGCAAAATGTACAAGTCGGGCCAATATCAAGTGGATTTGAATTACCCGATTGGTTTGATGAGGTAGAAACCGCCGAACAAGAAGTACCTGCTGGATTATTGAATAGATCAAAAGAAAATCTTCACACTCGTCGCAATCAAGTCGCTGCGCATGGTTGGATGGAATCCGCTCCAATACCAATACAACCGTATCAAGGGGTCTATCGTCAAGAGATGATAGATGGTAATTCATTTGAAATGATGCGGGGAATAGGTATGATTCCTGTCGAGAGGCAGCCGGTGCAACAATCACAGATACCAACTCATTTCCTACCATCTTTTGTCGGCACAGATGGTGCACATATCCCCCATGCTAATCCGGAGGATTTCAATTCGCCAGACCAACCTTTACCGGTCATCGAAGAACAAACCGAAGAGCAGTCCTTGGTTGCCGATGCTAGACGAGACGATATTATTCAAGCCGAAGTGAGTGAGGAAAGTCAGGGTCAAGTCGAACGTTACCCTCATTTTTCTCGCCTATCACAGCGTTTGCCAAATCAATCACCGCGATTATCTACAACCCGTAATCGGCGTAAATCATTGACCGCATCAACGGTGGTCAAGGAGTTGGTAGGGCCTTCCCTAATGAGAGCTGGAAAAATAGGTCGCAAATTAAAAAATCGTTTTAGAACTGGAGATGCTTTGCGCTTGCAGGCAAGAAACGCACATTCTGAAGAGGTAGTACAATCAATACGTGAGCTGGCAAAAAGCAATGGCGGCATCGTCCCCGATAATCAAGTATCTAGCATGATGGCACACATTGGTGAATCCATTCAACCCATTCCTCAATCATTCGACGATTTGGTGGTCAGTGAGGATAACAATGACACTATCTCGGTCAAATTACCTCGCATCGATTTATGATTTATTTCTTAATCCAAGCATATGATTGCGAATATCGATTGCTTTTTCCTGTTCAGCAATCTCTGATTCGGTAACTGGGATAAATTGCGGAATGGGGATTGGTCGCATTTGATTGTCGATAGCAACCATGAAGAAATAACCCTCACAAATCGTTTTTCTGGTCCAATCCGATTTACTCATTGCTTCTGCAGTAACTTTGGCACATGCGGTATGCATGCTAGTGAAAACGATTCTGCCGGTAACCTCGATCAAATCCCCTTGCCGTGCTGGTGCCTTGAATTCAAGTGTGTCGATTGAGATGGTTACGAATTCACGGTGAGCAAATTTTGAGCAAGTAATCCCTGCTGTTTTATCCATCAGAGAAAGCAACCTGCCTCCAAAAAGAGTATTGTAGGAATTTGTATCTTGAGGAAAAACCTCTTCGATAAGTGTGACTGGTTCGGTGCTATAGGGCTCCATCGATACCAGCCACTGCTACATCCGTCTTCAAGGCATTGACTTTTCAACCAGTTCCAGTTACGCGATGCATGGGTGGGACTTGCATCGGTCTTGTCAGTGGCGGAATCGATTCTCCAGTCGCCATTGCGAGAATGGCTGCTGCGGGTTGGAGAATTATTCCAATGCACTTTTCCATGGAGCCAATCACCGGTCCGGAAAGTGAGAGGAAGTGTGTCGATCTCTTGCTTCATCTCAGGGGGTTGGATGGTAAGGTTGGTGAATCGATTCGCACCGGTCTACACCCTGAATTAGTAGTGGTGCCGGTGATGGAGATATTGACCTTATTCACCGAGGAATGGAATCATAAGGAATACTTCATTCACATGAAGAGATTATTCAACGCAATTGCGACATTATTAGCTGAACAATACCCCGAAGCCACCCATGTGCTAACCGGTGAGAATCTCGGACAGGTATCCAGTCAAACCCTGAGTAATCTCGGGGCGATTGAAATGGTCACTCCACTAAAACCATTACGTCCTTTACTGGGTCTCGATAAAACCGATATTATGTCGATGGCAAGACGCCTTGGTACACTCAAAATATCAGAGGGTCCAGAGGTATGCGATGCTCTTGGCCCAGCCCATCCTGCAACCGTGGCCAATCAGGAATGGTTGGAGAAATCAGAAACTCGTAACGGTGGCCTGAATCAACTTGCAGCAAAGGCATTTTCTTTGAGAAAAACCATCGAACTCTCCTGAATAACGGGTCCCCTCCTAAGGAGGGACCCGCTGGCCATAATCCCGTCGTGCTTTTATGTCGGTCATCTCTCGGGCGAGATGAGGGGTAAGATGTCTGAAGTGTCCAAGGTTCGTCTAGCGTTGTCACTTGTAGTCCTAATGGTGATTGCTCCATTTGCCAATGCGGCGATGGTCGATACCTTTGCCAGTGGTGCATCTGAGGTGGAAATCGTAGTCAAAGATTCTCAAGGGTTCATCAATGATGTAGATGCAACAGTCACCTTATCTTCCGATGAAGCGGTAATTTCAGCAGAACTTGAAGTGAGCACATCTATGGTAACCCATCAAGGACAGGTTAGATACGATGGTGATACCTTGGCTAATCCATGGTTACCTTCGGTAATGACCGAATACTCGGATTACCACGATTTCAGTGTTGACCAAAAAGGACTCGGCCTAACAAGTGGAGGTTTTACTACTGATTTTGAATTCAATGACGCCGAATTCGTCGATACGATGGGCGGAATGGGTTGGAGTTATACTTATCTTGATGACGGAACCGTGATTCCAGAAGAGTGTAGTACTGGAAATTGGTGCTGGGGTACTAGCCCATATGATCCTGATAATAACTACACCAATGACCAAGGTGGAACTTTTGAATACAGATTACAATCACCACCAATTGAGATTTTACCAGGCGGTGAATTAGCTCGCTTTTCATCTTGGTTTGGCATGCATTGGAGTCATATAAAGACTGGTCAAAATTGGGTTGACGAGTTCTATGATTGTGCATATGTGCGGGTTCGCAACTCGACCGATGGAGTAGGTTGGAGTCAATATTCATGGACACCATTCACTTGGGGTTCTGGCACAGGAGCGACTTTTAGTCCAAGTTCTACCAATCAAGCTACAGGTAAAGGAGGGCTTCATTCTGTGGGATTCGGTAA
>CAUYXQ010000003.1:0-20827 GCA_963577015.1 Candidatus Thalassarchaeaceae archaeon | reverse complement strand
CGTACCAGTCAACGAAAATTAGCAAGTAAAATCGGTGTTGCGCAAGGAACGATTACCAATCGAATGCAGCGTTTAGAAAACAATGGTGTCATCAAAGGATACGGAGTAAAATTAGATGCGGAATCAGTCGGATGGGGCATGACAATCATGGCTGGCTTAAGAATTGAGAAAGGACGAATGATCGAGGTTCAAGAAAAAATCGCCTCTGACCCAAGGGTGTTTACGGTCTACGATATCACTGGAGATTGGGATTCAATGGTTCTGGCTAGAGTAGAGGATAGGTCCGACCTCGATGACTTGACAAAATCGGTTTTTACCCTTGAAGGAGTGGTACGTTCGTTTACACATGTGGTATTGAATACCGTCAAAGAAAGTGGGGTTCGTCTACCCCCTCAGGGTCGTTGAGATCAATTATAGGCAACAGATCGATGATGAATGTTCGCATTCCTTCGACGCATGAGGTCTCGGGCCTGAGTGCTTTAGAGAGGGTACGTCTTGGCTCTAAATCTATCAACACATCAAGCGATTGTAAACGGTTTGTAATCTCCTTTTGCAACCTACCTCCTGTACGGTCCCAATCCATCAAAATGATGGGGTTACGCGAATGATGTTCTATTAAATCCACAACCACTCTTTCGATTGGCCAACCGCGGTTCAAAAGGATTATTCCGCCGCTAAATCCGAGGTCCTCAAGAATAGAACGGTCACGCTTGCCCTCAACTAAAATGGTAGCCCCAGCTCGGTTGGCAGAGCGGGCTTCGGCAAGGGCTTTACCAGCGATTTCAAAGCGAAGTTCTCTATTCACAAGCTTCCTCCAGTTTTACAATGACTTGTTCAGCGCTCAAATCGCAAACCGAAAGGCGCTTTTTGCGCGAAGTATGCCCTGAGACGATTTCAACCTCGGTGCCGAGTACCGTTGCCATCAGATTACAGACCGCATGATTTGCTTTGCCTTTTTCGGCATGAGCCTTTACCGCAACCTGGAGTCGTGAACGCCATTTATTGAAGCCGATTACCCCTTGGCGTGTTGAAGATGGCTTTACTTCAATCTCCAGCAATACCCTTCCATCCAATGTAGTTTGAATACTGGCGGGGAGATTCATCAGCGCTTGCTGTGAGTGGGGGTTGATGAACATTACAATTCGTTCTCCCTACGGGAGAAGGAATCCTGCGCAATCGCTTAAAGGGGTCATCACTGCGACCAGCATGGGGAGAGTCATGCGCGAACTTTGGCCTGATGAAAATTCGCTGTTCAACGTTCTCTATGACAAATTTATGTTCTGGTCCATTTTGGTCGGAATATTTGCATTTGCATGGATGATTATCGCGATTATCAGATATCGAGATGGGGTCGAGCCAAATACCAACCCCGATAAAATCGAGGTTGGAACCTTTCCGCTCGAAAGACACAATGCCAAATTAGAATTCGCTTGGTTCCTTGGCCCAACCATTCTGATAATGTGGGTTACTTACCTTGCTTTTGGTTCGATGAATCTCGTCTGGGGAGCATACCCTGCTGAGGATGAGGCATTCAACGTCACCGTCACCGGTTACCAATGGTTCTGGAATATGGAATATGACGATGCTCTGACCTACGAGGATGTCAGCACAGAAACCGATGTGGTTTTCCTCAATGACTTGACCATCACCACCTCGGATATGTCCGCTGCAACTGCAACTATTACCATCGATAGTGCTGCGACCGATTATAATCTGACCGAATTGAGTAATGCTATGACTCTCTATGTAGCCATAGCCTTTGATGATAGTCAATATTCACTGGTCGAGGTAAAGGATGCTAATGGCGATGTGATGCATACCTGGGGGCATATTCCAGTGGGCCATCAATTCAACACCCCGAGTGATGATTTGATTATTCCCTGTGATGAAGATGTGGCTTTTAATCTTCATTCCAAAGCAGGTACGGATTCTAATCCTGCGTATGTCGGAGTTCAACATGCATTCTGGCTTCAAGAATGGGGCATGAAAGAGGATATAGTTCCGGGCCTACCTCAAGGAACCAATATGTTCGTCCAACCCAATGAACTAGGGTCTTTTCCAATCCGTTGTGCAGAATTCTGTGGCCTACAACACTCGATGATGACCGGTCAGGTTACAGTAGTGGCTAGAGAAGGTATGACTTGTGATGCAGATTATGGCATGGTCTTTGACAATAAGGAGGCACTCGCTTGAGAACCAGAACCATCGCAATTCTAACCGTGTTTATGTTATCATTATTCGCGGTTCCCCAGATGGATGCGCTCTCTTCAGGCCCAGGTTCTGTCGCCGATGCAGGTTGTAGTTGTCACGACCTCGGTGCGGCTACTACAGCAACGACCATCACCGTAGATGGCTTTCCTGAGAGTTTTAACGCCAGTGAAATCTATACTTTCACCGTCACCATCGATAACGACTTGCCCGTTGTCGGTAGTAAAGATCACTTAGGTGGTTATCGGATTCTGACCACCGGTGGCACTGTTGTCAATAGTGACCCAAGCCTCGGCCATGAGGTCGATGGCGGTTATACCCACACATCTGCTGGCAATAAACAACGCTCATGGACCTTTGAATGGACCGCTCCAGGTGATGGTGAATCTACTGCCGACTTTACCATTCACGCAAATGCGGTCAATGGTGATGGTACTTTCAATGGCGACGGTCCAGCGACACTGATGTTCACCATTCCTGGAGTAAATGCAGACGCCCAGGCTCCATCCGCTCCACCCCTTACAATTCTGTTAACCATCATCGGATTGGCGATAGGCCTGATACTTCTAGGAACCATGTGGGTATTCTACACCCATAACCCTGAGACCTTTTCAATCGCAAATTTCTGGTATTACATCAAACCTTGGCTAACCACCAATGATCACAAAGAAATAGGGATTCTCTACTTCTTATTCGGGTTCTTGTTCTTCTTAGTAGGTGGATTGCTCGCACTACTGTTCAGGATACAATTAGCATTGCCCGAGAATGATTTCCTCACCTATGACGAATATAATTCATTTTTCACACTCCACGGAACAACGATGATTTTCCTCGCAGCAATGCCGATGATTGCCGGATTCATGAATTATGTTCTACCCTTACAAATCGGAGCAAAGGATCTTGCTTTCCCTCGCATTAATGCCCTCGGGTTTTGGCTCTTAGTCGCCGCTGCTCCATTGCTATTCAATGGCATTTGGAGTGGTGAAGCAGCAGATATTACTTGGGTGATGTATCCGCCATATTCCAGTCTTTCTGGAATTGGAGAAGCCGGGCCAAACGCTGGCACGGTTGCATTCATCTCAGGAATGATTTTGCTTGGAGCATCCTCTACATTAAGTGGAATCAATTTCATAACAACTGCATTTACCATGCGTGCCCCTGGTGTTACTTGGATGAAAATGCCATTGTTTACCTGGTCGGTATTGATCAGTGTATTCATGCTCTACATCTCACTACCAGCATTGATAATCGGTCTCGCCTTCTTGTTATTCGACCATACCTTGGGCACCGTCTTCTTTACTTCAGGTGGCGACCCACTGCTTTTCCAACACCTCTTCTGGTTCTTTGGACATCCAGAGGTATACGTGGTCATCGTTCCTGCCTTTGGGATAGTTAGTGAGATTTTGGCTACCAGTGCCCGCCGCTCAATCTTTGGCTACAAATCGATGGTCTACGCCATGGTTGCAATAGGTATCGTCGGCTTTATCGTATGGGGGCACCACATGCTCACTAGTGGCATGGACCCATTCTGGAGAGCTGCATTCATGATTACCACCATGGCTGTTGCTATTCCGACGGGAGTTAAAATCTTCAATTGGCTAGCGACTCTTTGGGGAGGAAGTTTAATCTTCAAAACCCATACATTGTGGGCATTGGGATTTATCATTACCTTCAGCCTTGGTGGACTTTCTGGAATGTTTTTCCCAGTAGCTGGTTTAGACACACATTTCCATGATGGTTACTTCGTTGTCGCGCACTTCCACTATGTCTTCATCGGTGGAACAGTCTTTGCATTATTCGCTGGAATATACTATTGGTATCCAAAGGTAACCGGTCGTAAATTAAACGAAACCATGGGATTATGGCACTTCCTAATCGCTTTCAGTTCTTTTAACGCTACCTTCTGGCCAATGCACGCACTCGGTATCATGGGCATGCCTCGCAGAACCCATACCTATGCCGCGGATTCGGGCTTTGCAGAATATAATATGACGATTTCAATCTTCGCTTTCATCTTCGGTATTTCGCAATTAATCCTACTATGGAATCTCATCTACAGTGCAAAGCGTGGCGAAAAGATAGGCAAAGACCCTTGGGGCGGATGGTCGTTGGAATGGTCTACAACAAGCCCACCTCCTACACCGTCCTTTGATATCATCCCTACACAGAAAGATGCAAACGTGGGCCATGACCATGGCCACGGTACTAAGAAGATCAAAGACCGGTTGTGGACTGCTAAGAAAAAAGGTGACTCTGAGGAGGTGATTTTATGAGTGCAAATTTACACGATGTTAAGAATACCATTTGGATGCGTAGCGTTGTCATCGGTGGGGGATTAGTATCGATCGGTGTTCTTGCTTATATCGTGATGGCTGTGGCAATCGGTTCGAGTTATCATCACATTTGGGATGAGGCTGTGGTCAATTACGATCAGGTCATCAACGATGGATATCATACTGGGGATGCAGAATACGATGATGCAAAAGATGCGAAAACAGAGGCTCATCTATCTTATCTGACCTGGACTACTGCTGGAAAAACCATCCTAATTATGACCAGCGTTTATGCTGCGTTCTATATCTTGGCTGGATTCTTCAATAGCATTCACCCTGAGCCAGAACATGACGAACACGGAGATGGCCACGAGGAACACCATGGAAGTGCATCTCCAATTCTAATGGCGATGGGTCTTTTCTTCTTCATGTATGGTTTCCCTGGTTTCGTCAATACCTGTAAGTCGATGCTCGGGCTAGACGTCGATGCTGATTTTGCAGGATTTACCGCCTCTCTGGTCGGTGTCGCTATTCTGATTCTAGGCATCGGAAATTGGTGGCGTGAGGACTTGAGTGGATATAAAGAACAAATCGCTTCTGGTAAGCCTTTTGGCGGCCAAGATATCCGCAAAGCCGGAATGTGGATTTTCCTAATGAGTGAGATAATGGTCTTCGCTACCTTCTTCTCATCATATCTGCGAATGCGAACTGGATGGTGTACTGAATGGGCCAAGAGCGATGGCCGTTGTGATATTGTCGATGTAACAACTGCAAGCGATTTATTGCGTCACGATATTGGCACCTTGATGCCGGGGGCGATCAATACCTTCGCTTTGATTATCTCATCATATACGATTGTATTAGCGCTAAAAACAGCAAAGGATAGCGACTGGGAACCTTCAAAGAACAAGTTACTCAAATCACTATTCCCTACTCGCCAACTCGCGGTTCGTAACTATCTGATTATCACCTTGATGTTGGGGTCACTTTTCATTGTTCTCAAATTGATTGAGTGGAGTCATCTCGTAGCAGAGGGATTCGACATCGGCACCCAAGCAGGCTCGATTTTCTTCATTGCTACCGGAGCCCACGGACTTCACGTATTCATTGGATTATTAGTGATGCTTTTCTTGATATTCAAGGCCGATACTGTTGGTTATAGCAAAGAGAATAACAATGCCATGGGAATCGAATACTTCGGACTTTATTGGCACTTTGTGGATTTGGCTTGGGTAGCCATCTTCCCGGCATTCTATCTATATTGAGAGGTGATGAAAAATGGGACATGAAAAAATAATGGGCAAAGATATCTACTTCTGGAACTTCTTGGTTTTGATGTTATTTACATTCGTTGAGGTCGCTGCCGTCTTCTTTGGAGGCTCTATCGACCTGAAAATCGTCTGGGCGATTCTTATCGGCGTTGGTATCATCAAAGCCTATGGAATCGCGGCATTCTTTATGCACTTGAAGGGAGACCCGGTGATTTACACGATGACCGCATTATTTCCTATCTCTTTTGTGATATTGATGCTATGGGGAATCGGTCTTTCCAATCCTGACAGTATTCTCGGACTTCCGGGATGGTGCTCACCGAATTGGGATTACGCTTACGTGACCAATTAAATTTAAAATTAATCAAACCAAATTCCGTGTCATTGATATGGAAGAGTTATTTCGCCCAACCATGAAGACTAAGGCAATATTATTTGCCCTGATACTTTTCGTCTCAGCAATCCCCAGTGCAGCAAGTGCAGGCTATAACGGTAGCCAACTAGGGCGCCCAGCAGTTACTGATTTCACCTTGACCGATCAAACTGGTGATAATTTCTCATTCCATAACATGACTGGAGATGCAATCGTCGTCTCATTCATATTTACACGCTGCCCTGATGTCTGCCCGGTTATCACTCAAAAACTTAAATCCGTGCAAAACGATCTCGATGATTCGCTCAAAATTAATTTCATTTCGATATCGGTCGACCCCCACTATGACACTCCAGAGAAGTTGACCACTTACATGGCAACTCATAATGTCGAATGGCCGCATTTGACCGGTGAATTGGCCATAATAAAACCTGTATGGGACTCATTCATCATTCAAACTGAACAGCAAACCAAACCAGTTGAAGAAGGACATGATCAGCATGAAGAAATGACTGGCATGGATGACATGAATATGACGGCTGATATGGCTGACATGAATATGGGTGTAATCATTGTCAGTGAGAGTGGTGTAGCCAATGATTACCAGGTCCAGCCCAGTGGCTACCATCTACTCGAAGGAGCAGCATATGAAGCGAATTGGTCACTCAATGTCTCAATAGATCACGTTGCCAATGGATTTAATGGAATTGATTCTCCTTCGGATTCTTCGTGGCTGTGGGAGGTTCACACCTGGAATGAAAGCAATTCAATCTGGCAAAATATCACAGCAGATTTGGACGATATCAACGCCTTCAATGACTCGGTTTTGGCATTCGCGCCAAATAATACTGCGGACTCTGAAATCCCTGTGCCAGTGGATGAAAATGCAAGTATTACCCTAGTTTATCCAAATGGCAGCAATGAAAGCATAACCTTACCAGATATGAATGGTTGGCACATGACAGCGTCGGCATTGGATTTAGCAGGAGTTAACTTCAGTGCCCCTGATTCCTCTTTGGGTCATTTTATGGAGTCGATTGAGAATGAACCCTCTGCTAATTCTTCATGGTGGTGGCAACTCCACGTCTGGGACATGGGTACTAATACTTGGATGGATAGCGATTTTGGGATGGATTTGACCATTGATCAGGACTACATAGCTTGGGCCCCGAACAGTACCAATAACTCCGATATCCCAGTACCTAGCTTTGCCTCAATCGATCAACATACATGTAATGGTAAAGGGTGGATAATGGGAACAGGGCAGGATATGCATTGCATGTGCGATGCTGGCTATCAATGGGCTGAAGACGATATGTTGAGTTGCGTTACGATTCCGCCCCATATGCCCGAATATACTGTTGGCCATTCAACCATGACTTACATTCTCGATTCTGATTTCAAGCCATTGGTCGCTTGGTCGGGGTCGGATTGGAATGTAGCAGATATGGTAGCAGACATCCATATGGTGGCTACAGGATCTGCATTAGTTGATGCGGCAATCGATAGTGATGATTCGTGGCTGCCTGGATTTACTTTTGGAATAATTGCTTCCGCACTTGGTTTGGCAATCATTGCTACTAGGCGTGAATATTGATAAATGTTCGAACATCTCTTCAAGCGCCATGATGTAACTACAGACAATGGCGCGGAGAGAGAGATTCGAACTCCCGTGGCTTACACCACCGGCTTTCAAGGCCGGCGCAATACCAGACTATGCGACCTCCGCTTGAGCCGGTCGTGGTGACTTTCTTTCATGACCTTTGTCTTGGCTTACAAGCAAAGGCTTCTCAAAGTGAAGGCTCCCTGTGGAGAACATGGGGCGCACCTTACCACTGCTTGCCATCTTCGTTCTCGCCACTATGTCATTGGTCGGATGCACTGCTGCGCCAACTGCTGATTGGGGTACTGGTACTGATGAAATGATGATTACTAAAGAAGGTAATAACGTCACTATCAATTCGGGAATGAATAAATATACTGGAGATAGAGGTCCGTTTCAGATAATGGGCTGCGATACCAGTACGGAAAATCGCAGCACCGACTTACTTGAAGGTGGAGATAAAATTACCTTTACTGGTTATCTTGCAGATTCGGTGATCTATGCGACTCATGATAATACTCGTCAAGATGGAAGAGATGTTGGTGTAGCTGGAGCGGTTGCCATCCAAGCGATGGATTACAATGCTGCTGCTGAGTTAGAAGAAGGGATGGGGCCCAAGGTCTTCATCCCCGAGGGAGAGTGGAACAATCCCCTTCGGCCTGAATCCAAGGCAGGTGCTGGCGCTGACCCTTTGACCAAAGAAGAGGCTACTTTCTTCATCATCGGTATTATTCCTTCATCAGAAAATATATTGGATAATATCAACTCAATCGAAAGTTTACATCAAGCGGTGACTATTACCGGTTGGATATTGGTCAATACAAGTTCAGCGGATGTTCTTGCCAGTGCAGATGTAGAGGGCGATTGCAGTGTTTCTACCGATAAGGTTGCCAGATATCACGTCTATGTCACCAATATTGAACTCGAGAGTGGAGTTGTCAGCCAAAATGGAAATGATGATGATGAATGGTCTCTAGGTGATATTGACTATCTGGGTAAGTGGGGTTTCATCTTCTTCTTCATGATAGTAGGTATCGGTGGCGGTGTCGGGGCATATATCGTTTCTAATATGATAATCCTTCACGGTGCTAAATCAACTGCGCAAACCCTGCTCGGGCGTGAAGGATTCGCAAAGGCTCAAGAGATGAAGAAAGATCTTAGTCGGGCAAAGAAAGAGGGATTCTCAGCTGAAAATGATGAAGATGAAAACGACTTTGAAATTCGAAAGAAGCCGGAGTCGAAGAAGAGCAAAAGTACCGAGGTTGAAGATGCCCCTGCCCTCGCGGGATTCAACCTCGATAATATTCTTGCAAGCGGACCTGCCGACGGCGGTGGGGTCCAAACCGCTGGCGGAGGGGTCACCGTGGCCAAAGGTGCAGCATCGATGTCAGCCTCCGTACCCGCAAGTGTATCGGCCGCGCCCGTTGTAGATTCAGGACCGGTAGTTACTGGGTCGATGGGTGGCGCCGTCACATCTGCACCAGGAACCCATGCCGAGCCAACCTCACACTTCTCTGCATCGGTATCGACATCTTTTGGCACAAGTTCACCCGCTCCTGCGGCGACACATAAACCAGTAAAACGTAAGAGTGTGAAAAAGAGAGCCACTTCACCCGCACCATCTCGTGAAGCAGGACCAAGCGGCGGAGGGCCTCCCCAGCGCAAATCACAACCCACGAAAGGGGCCGGACCACCAAAGAGAAAAGCACCCCAAAAGAAAAGTGAGCCTTCGGTTGCAGATGATGACTTCGAGGACTTCTCCCTCTAAGCCCAATCAACTTTAATTGCACCACGTACCAATAATTGATCACGATGCCATTCTAGTGTAGCGGGAGCAATGATACAAGGCTCACCATCGGCTTGCACCCATGTCGCCTTACCAAATGGTTGGTCTTGAGCAACGCCCTGCTTATTCACCGGTTTAATCTCTATTCGGTTGGCTGGTCGTTGGAATATTCCCCACTTACCGATGTGTTTGCCCTTTTTCACCGGGCCCATTAGTCCCAGCATTCTCAATCGGGATAATCTAGGTGCGAAGACGAGACTGCCCTTTTTATCGACTGGTGAAACCCCTGGACATACTTTGTACCCTCCGCCAAAAGTCTCGCCGGTAGTAGCAGCGAACATAGTCAAATCGACAATCTCCGCTTCCTCATCATCGAGTTTCAACCATACTTTACGTCGAGGCCAAAACGGGATTGTCGTAATACCTAAATAGGTGTATTTGCTATTGCCTTTAATCCATTTGCCCCGGGTTAATTTCGCCCTGCTCACCGCACTGGTAATACCAGCATCGCTCTCCAAGAAGACCCAACGAACAACGGTTCCTTCGCGTTCAGGCTCTCCATCCCAAACATTGGTTTGAGGAGCGGGGTAATCCTTGGTCGCTTCAGCGGCAAAGCCTTCCAGCCGCCAAGCTGCACAGCGGCGGTCGACCCCGTCTTTTAGAATCGAGATAGCCGCCGATAAATCATTGCGTGGAATGCCTTGGGTGATAGCATAATCATTACCAGATCCATAAGGAATGATACCCATCGGAATGTCGCTACCGCGCAAAGCGCTGGCCACCTCATGGGTAGTGCCATCGCCACCAACTGCCACGATTAAATCGCTAACTCCTCTTTGGCGCAGATCCCATGCGAGATACCCTGCGTGGCCTACCTGCTTGGTGATTTGGGCGTGAACCGTGAATCCGGCCGCGGTCAATTGCTCGACTATATGCGGCCAACGCTTACCACAAATGCCATCGCGACTGGCTGGATTGACTATGCAGTGAATCTCGACCATGCACAGCCAGAGACTGGTAGCCTCAAGAGCATATCCATTGTAATGGAAGATGTCATGATAGGAAAGCCCCTCGAATGCTCCATGCAGTGGAGCGAAGAAGACCGCACTCGCATGCTGCGGGCTATCGAGCTCGCCGAGTGCGGACGCGGTAAAGTCTCACCAAATCCCTTGGTTGGATGTGTCATTGTCAAGGATGGAAAAATCGTTGCAGAGGGTTGGCACGATCATCTGGGAGGACTACACGCAGAACAGATGGCAATTCATGATGCGGAACAGAAAGGTATCGCCATCAAAGACTGTACTGCCTATGTTACCCTTGAACCATGTAATCACTTTGGCCGCACCCCGCCTTGTACTGAATCCTTGCTCTGGGCTGGAATCTCCAAAGTCATCATCGCTCACGATGACCCCAATCCTAACGTTAGAGGAGAGGGTATCAGTGTACTTGAGGATGCTAATATCACCGTCGAGAAGGGGCTGCTCAAAGAAGAGGCTGCTGCCCAGATGCGCTACTTCCTGCATTGGTGTGAATACAGAAGGCCCTTTGTAACCATCAAAGTCGCTGTCGATGCCAATGGCAGTGTCGACGACCTTGCCGAGGATTCTCAACGCTTTACCTCACAGGAATGTCTGGTTAAGGTGCACGAATTAAGGCGGGATTGTGATGCGATTCTAGTTGGGGTAAATACCGTGATTCGCGATGACCCTTCGCTCACGGTTCGACATGTTGATTGTGAAAAACAGCCCTTGAGATTGGTAATCGATCCAAACTCGAGAATTCCTGAAGATGCAATTCTACTCAATGATAGCAATAGAACCATGTTGCTTCAAAGTGGATTCAATGGCTTACAGAGGTTACTTGAGATGTTGGGGGATATGGAAGTTCAGCATTTATTGGTCGAAGGAGGGCCAACGACCATCGCTCATTTCCTCGAACAGGATCTGGTCGACGAGTTTTTATTGGTCCAATCCGATGTGGTTCATAATCAGCCAGTGCCGGCGGAGTTTGATCTTTCAAAACTCACTCGCAGCGAAAATCTAGTCTGGGGCGAGGAAAACGTCCACTGTTGGAAACGCTGAACTTCAATCACAAAAAGGCCTTGTTTTTTTCAGTTATTCCAATCTATCGACTCGCCGTAAGCAACATGTAGTGGCAGTGTAGGATGCACACCGTGCGCCTAACCCTGCTGGTGACCCTGCTACTTTGCCTTCCTTTGGTTTCTCTAACCAGTTCGGCTGATGGAAGAGCCAGTGAAATCGAAGTTACATTCGACCATAGAATCTGGTTTTCTGATGAGGTCGTTGAAATAAATGTGACTATTTCTGGTGCCCAATATGGTGTGGTACACGAGATCATCATTCAACTCAGCGATGATAGCGGTACGCTCATCACACTGAATGAGACTTGGCAGCAAAGTGCCACATATACCACAAAGACCTTTCAATTTCAATCGTTCTTCAGTGGAGAGAAATTCGTATCTGTAGATATTTCACTGTCAAAAGATGGAAGCGTGATTGGAAACGGCAATGGGAAATTTGTCGTCTTGCATAAATCCATTCTGCCATATGCCTCCAATATCTTGGTCTTTGGCGATAGTCTCTCTGATATGGGTAATGCCAAGGACAGTATCAATACGCCTGATGTCCCTCCTTACTGGAATGGTAGATTCTCAAACGGCCCGGTTTGGATTGAACATTTCTCCGATGCCATGGGCATCAATACCACTCGAGGAACAGGTACACAAGTTGGAGATAATCGCGCCTTTGGAGGTAGCCAAACCGGCCAAGGCTACAGTTATTTCATCCTCCCAAATGTCGGGGCTCAAATCAATTCATATCTTACAAATGTTCAAAGTAATATCGCTAGTGATGAACTGGTGGTACTGTGGGCTGGCGGTAATGATTTCCTATATGGTAGTGCTAATCCCGAGACCATAAGTGCCAATATGGCTTCCCACATCACCACGCTGTCTGAAGCAGGAGCTACCCGATTTATAGTACCAAATCTACCACCTTTGGAAACCACACCAGAGATTCAATCTCGCAGTGCTAACGAGCAAGCACAAATCGCGGCTGATGTAATTGAATATAATCAAAGATTAGCAACGGCCGTTGCCGATCTGGTATCTTCACTGAATATCGAAGTACAATTACTGGATACTCATGTCCTTTTCAATCAAGTCGTAGGTAATGCCGACCATCTTGGTATTATCAACACAATTGACCCTGCCTGCAGTTCCACCGGTAGTCTTCTACCGTTACCAATCTGTAATTCCGGCGACCCTGTCGTAAGTAATGTCGAACAATATCTCTACTTCGACAAAGCACATCCCACTGCAACAATGCACGCTGCCATCGGTAATTTTGCCGATAGTCTTGTTGGCCTGCCAGATAGAGATGGCGATTTGGTTACCGATAGTGATGATCTCTGTGAATGGACTATTGATGAAGTAGTCGACCAAGATGGTTGTAGTTGGGGTCAGCGCGATTTAGATGGTGATGGTGTTGCTAATGCTATCGACCTTTGTGATGAAACATCGCTTGCTGAAGTCGCTGACGAAAATGGTTGCGCTCCAAGTCAGCGCGATAACGATGGTGATGGCCTGAACGACGATGTCGACCCTTGTCCAGAAGACCCTACTGGTTCCGACCATGATGCAGATGGTTGTATCGATCTAACCGATGATGATGATGATGACGATGGCCTTCTCGATGATGAAGACGAATGTCCGAAGGGTGTCATCGGTGGCTTTGAACTTGATAGCGACGGTGATGGTTGTGTCGATTCAGAGGATGTTGACGATGATAATGATGGTCTTTCAGATGAAGATGAGGCTACTGAAGGAAGCGACCCTCTCGATGCTGATAGTGATGATGATGGCTATCAAGATGGAGCAGATGCTTTTCCCACAGATGCTGATGAATGGCGCGATTCTGATGGCGATGGTGTAGGCGATAATTCAGATGCCTTCCCTTATGATTCCGAGGAATGGAGTGATTCTGATTCTGACGGAGTAGGCAATAATTCCGACGCGTTCCCAGATGACCCACGCGAATGGGATGATCGAGATAGTGACCAGACTGGCGATAATTCAGATGCTTGCCCCGATGTTTTTGGTACCTCTCTTCAGCCTTTACCGGGCTGCCCAGATGGTGACGGAGATGGTTGGTCTGACGATGCTGATGCCTTTCCTGAAGATGATTCAGAATGGAATGATAGTGATGACGACGGTGTCGGCGATAATGCAGACCCTTTTCCTGAAGATGCCGATGAATGGAGCGATAAAGACGGTGATGGTGTCGGAGATAATTCAGATGCTTTTCCAAATGATGTGAGTGAATGGAATGACACTGATAGTGATGGTCACGGCGATAATGCAGATGTCTTTCCCGAAGATTTACGTGAATGGGAGGATTTTGATGGTGATGGTGTTGGCGATAATGGCGATGACTTTCCAACCGATGCCGAATTCTCCTCCGACCGCGATGGCGATGGCTATGCTGACCAAGTAGATGCTTTTCCAGATGACCCACAGGCAGTAAAGGATAGTGATGAGGACGGGGTTGCTGATTTCTATGACCTCTTTCCTGATGACGCTAATGAATACAAGGATTCAGATGGTGATGGAGTGGGTGATTCGGTTGACCCTATGCCCTTCTCGGACCGATATTCTAGTTCTACAGACCTAGTCGTTGATGGCTCGATGGCAATAATCGCATTACTGATTTTAGTGTTGATTCTCAGAAGATTGACTTGATGAAACTCGAACTCACGGTCGTGTGTTCGAGAAGATAGAGTGTACATCGGTTACTCTGCAAAATGATTCAGCCTACTCCGTCAATTGTGGAGTCGTGAGAACACTACTGCCATCACGTTGGATAATTGGTAATTCTAATGTTGACAATGAAGGGAGCACGTGTACTGTGCATATATTTCCACAAGCCGGTGCGAGATAGTCTTCGCCTTGCTCTGACATGATGAATCTCAAACCATGGCCACCGGGGAGAATTGCATCAATGGCCTGAAATTCCATTAGTAGTATGATTTGCTGGCCCGGAATAACAGTTTGTGCATCGTAGCCTCCTGCGTGATATCTAACGTCCATAGTCGCATGACCCAATCTCATACCTGTTTCAGCATCTTGCATCTCGACGAAAACCTGTCCGCCGTCAAAAGTAGCTGCTGCTGTGAGGTGCAGGGTGGCCAAACCAGCGATATGGAGATCTAAATTACTCATTGCGGGACAGTCGATTGTGACGGTTTGACCGCCTCCGACTACGGCTGCACCCCCGCCGGTGAATGAACCATCGTTACTACATTCGCCAAGGTCCAATGACATCCGTTCCCCATCCAAAGGTGGCCATGTTTCCTCAATACGCCATTGACCATCATTACGCTGAACCTGTGCGTGTAAGGCTGGTTTCGGGCCGATATTCTTGAGATAATATTCCATCCATTCAAACAAATCTTGAGCCCAATCCCAACGCGTCATATTGTGAATTGCTTCACCGCCATAGCCTGATGCTTGGGCATTGTGTTTGGTCCATTGATCTGGGTAGTTGTGTTCCCATTGACCAATCATACCTGCTACTTCGTAGCCGTTGTCGATGTATTCTTGATACCAATTGGTCCCGGGTGGCCCTCCGAACACTTGGTGTGGATCGACGTTCCAATCTTGTAAACCTTGAACCCAATATATGCTGCCATTGTACTTGCCGAGAGCCTTGTCGATATGACTGCGCTCATCGTAATAGTTGTCCATGTACGGGTCAGCCTCACCCAAACCGTATCGTGTTGGACCTGCAAGGAATCCTTCGACTACGTCAGCGCATAAGTTGTCGACATCATCACCGTCGTAATCGAGGATACTACCGCCATAGTTGCTATGCATAACTTGGCTACGGGCTTCAGCACTACCGTTCTTGTAGAGAAGTGGGCCTAATGCAGTGGTTCCTGAAATAGGGACGATAGTCTTCAGATGTGAACTACCCTGTGCAGCTGCTTCCCAGGCGGTTGCGCCTTCGTAGGACTTTCCGTATAGAGCGACATTTCCATTACTCCATTCTTGCTGGCCAAGCCATTCAACGGCAGTATGGATACTGAGGCCTTCGCCATCGCCACGGTAATCAAAGCAGCCTGTGCTATCTTCTGTTGCAAATACTGCTACTTGAGCGAAAGCATAGCCATGAGGTATGAAATTATCGTAGATAAACTCCCCTCGACCACCGCCGACTACATTGGTTGGAGATGATTCACTTCCTGGTTGACCATATGAGAAATAGGGGCTAACAACAGCGATTATGGGGACTTGTTCACCTTGTTCAGTGTTTGATGGTAACCAATAGGATAGGTGAACCTCTGCCGAATTTGGACCGCCTTCCCAGACTCCTGTTGTATCAACCTCAATGGTGGCTTCTTGCACATCCAATGCATAGTGAGGCCCTGGATTCAGAAGAAAACTGTGAGTATAACTTGTATTCCAATCGAGAGTATGGCGTTCATAGAGATCTGGATAGTATAATTCTACTTCTTCGGTTATGGATTCCTCTGCACCAAAGCATCCGGACAAAGTTGTGAGGATCAATAGGAGGACGATGCCTCCTGCATGTGTACGCCGCCCCATAGAACAGCGTTGAACACCTGTGGTTTGAACATACTGTTCACACATGGGCTGTGACAAATCATGGGGTCTGAAGAACTCCTATGATTTGTCTACCGAATCATTTGTCCTTGATATCAGGAATAATTTATTTCATGGTGGACTTTCGCATCAGAACCGTCAGATGTTAGTTCAGCACTCCACATTTCGTCCCCGTTAGTGTTGGATTCATACGCTGTGAAATAGAGCGTGTTGCCGACTGTAGTTAGGTAGTCAGGACTACTGCCACCTGAGCCTGAATAGATATCCTTGACCATAGTGTTGCCATTGTTCCATGGTCAACCTAGTCTACCCACTTGCTCCATGATCCTGCTCCAGGGGTTCTGTACCACCACACGCCATTTCCAATCGGATGCTCAAGCCATTCGTATCCATCCGCACGCACTTTGCCTCTTGTACCAATAGGTGGAGGTGTTTCTGGCGAGGAAATTGGAGGCGGTGCTATCTGGTCTTGCATCAATGCAACCCTACGTTTCTCAATATGCCCATCTATCAAGGAATAGTCTTCTGTGTTTATCTTATCCTTGGTGTACAGACGAGTTGCTTCATCCAGTAAGTCATCAAGAATATTGATATTCTTGGATATTCGAATCTCCTTGATGATTTGTGATACCCGTTTCTTACCGGATCTGGAACGACGAAATCTCATGACCGTTATCAGAACCGTGAATATTCCAAGGAAGGCAGAACCCGCGATTCCAGCAATTGAATCCATTGAGACCTCCGTCTTTCCAAATACAGGAAGATCGACGATGTATCCCTTCGATTCACCTTCTCCTCCGGGTAATCCCGGTTGTTCCTCTCCAGCAATGTTTTGTTCCTCTACACCAATGTTGATTGGATTCGAGGCCACACATAGAGGAACAAGCCCTGAATCACATACTGTGAATGTGATGTTCATGATGCTAGCATCAGTTCCAGTCGGTCGCCAAGCCACTGACTTGTTGACACTATTGATTCCAAGACGATTAGTAGATGAAGATACTTGCAATTCCTCACATGGAGTCTCTTCATCACTGAAATAGTCACACAGGTTCAGATACCAAAGTTCTCCAATATAGGCGATTTCATTGGTCAATCTGCCATCATACACCGGGTTCTCGTTTCTTGTTGGAATGACGTTATTCGGCCCTAGGATGAACTCGTTACCTCTGACATCTGAGATGAATAAGCAGACGTGATATTCCTGCCCATCGGTGAGACCCTCAAGTCTGATCACAGAAGGTGGCCTGATTAATTCCGAAACATCCTCTGCAGGGCCATTCACATTCGCCCCTGAACAATCACTGATGGTGGTGGTTGAATACCTGACTTGAATTGAGACCGGTCTGTCTGAATCCCCAAGTACATCCCAATTAGAACCGGAATGTGACAATTCCACTAACAAAACACTTCCATTTCCATCCTCGTCCACTACATTCCAGATGGTTGAGATGGGGGGGGGTGTAGTGTCGATGACCTGTTGGGGGTCTGCTGGCTCCTCGTCCTCGCTGTCGGCCCATCCATCTCCGTCGCTGTCCGGGCAGCCCTTCTTGCCACCGGAAGTCGAATCAACAGAGAAAAAGCCTGTCGAATTACCACTTGTGGTGAGGCAATCATCAAGGCCGTTGTCAAAACCATCGCCATCTGCGTCTCCTGTAGCAGAAGCATTGTCATGGAAGGCATCTGCTCCATCTAAGATAGTCCATACTGGTCCGTAATCCCCATTCTCGTCTGGGTCACTGACTCCATCTCCATCTGTGTCAAGACAACCCCATCTGTCGATTGTTGAATTACCATAGAATTCAATGCAAGCATCGGGCTGAAACCCAAGTTGATTGTCGCCGTAGTCATCACCATCAGTATCATTCCACTGTGTCGGTTCATATCGCAAGTCATCTGCTGCATCACTCCAACCATCTCCATCGCTGTCAGGACAACCTAACCTGTCTATGGTGGAATTGCCTGCTATATCCCAGCAATCGTCCGCACCATCATCGAAATCATCACCATCAGTATCCCTGCTTCTCGACGGGTCGAAAGGATAGGCGTCGACTCCATCCTCGACTCCATCTCCATCGCTGTCTATGCAACCGTACACGGGAATGGTGGAGTTGCCGGAGACCTCGGGACAGGCATCAGCCTGATATCCGCTCTGATTGTTGCCATAGCCATCATCATCAGTGTCGTTCCACTGGCTTGGTTCCAGAGGGAAGTAATCGATCTGTGTGGCACTGTTGGCCAATATTCCAGGCCATGAACTATTTCTTCCGTCCTCAAGACTGAGATTGTAATTATCTCCCCATCCATCACCATCAGTATCATTCCACTGTGTTGGATTATCGATGAACCAATCGATCTTCTCAGCACCTTCTGTTTGATTGTCACCATAGCCATCATTGTCGAAATCAACCCACTGGCTGAAAGTTTCAGCAAAGACGTCACCCTCATCAGACCAACCGTCGCCATCGGTATCGATACATCCAAATCTATCTTGTGAGGAATTGCCCCATTCGTTGGGACATACATCACCAAGGACTCCACTGAGGTTGTCTCCATATCCATCTGAATCTGTATCGGTAGTTTGTGTTGGCTCATTGATGAAGCCATCGAATACATCTGCCACACCGTCTTTGTCGGTGTCCAGAAGGATTTCGATTGAGATATTGAATTGTTTAATTCCGCCATCATTCTCTGCATACACGATGTATGAATTATTTGCAAGAGGTAGAGTCGGTGTTCCAGAAATTACCCCTGTAGTGGAGTTGATTGCAAAGTACCCAGAGAAATTAGTCCATCCGCCTTGACGTTCCATAGTCCATAAATCGACTCCAGTGCCGTTCATTACAGGAATAAGGGCGAAATAAACCCCTTCTGTTGCGTTATAATGAGTCACGTTGTAAGATATCTCAGTTACAGGGTTCACAACAATCATCGTGAATGATGTGGAAATTGAACCATTATCATTGTACGCTGTGATGGTGTAGGTCCTAAGGGAACTGTTTACAGAAGGTATGCCCGAAATCTCTCCACTGGCTGGGTCTAGTGTAAGGCCCGCAGGCAGGAAGGGGCTGATTTCCCAGCTGTGAACTCCAGCACCAGTCAAATCGGGAATGATGGGCATGGCCGAGCCATTTATGAGTTGGTAATTGTTTTGAGGATAGGAAATCGGGTCAAGTGGATGAACAACTACGATGGATATGCTCGTGTATACGGTTCCGTTGTCATTGTACGCTGTGATGGTGTAGGTCCTAAGGGAACTGTTTACAGAAGGTATGCCCGAAATCTCTCCACTGGCTGGGTCTAGTGTAAGGCCCGCAGGCAGGAAGGGGCTGATTTCCCAACTGTGAACTCCAGCACCGATCAAATCAGGACTGATGACGACGATGGCCGAGCCATTTGTGAGGTTGTAATAGTTTTGAGGATAGGAAATCGGGTCAAGCGAGTGTACCACTGTAATGGAAATGTTGACATAAGCAGTTCCAGCCAGATTTTCAGCAGAAACCATGAATGTCGTCTGACTCATGTTGATTGTTGGAGTGCCGCTTATCGAACCGGTTGAATTGTTGAATGACAAGTTGCTCGCTGTTAGAGTGGATAAGGGCTGAATGGCCCATGAATTGACGATTCCTCCGGTCTGAGTTGCATTCCAACCACTACCTAATGAAACATCAACGGTGAAAACTGGATTGAGTGAAGGGTACTGTATATTGGTTGGAATCGGTTCACCAACTGATATCATCAAGTTGGTGTAGTTGTTACCAAATGAATTGTTAGCCCAAATAGTGTAATTGACCGTTATCCTGCTTGAATTTGGAATACCCGATATTTCTCCAGTATTGCTGTTGAATGAAAGGTTGAGTGGACTGATGTCAGGACTAATACTGAAATTGCTGGTGTTTGTTCCTGCATTTGACAAGTTGAGTGAGACGATGGATAGATTGCTCCTGAAGTCGTAGGTAGCATTTGGATATGATACCAGTGGAGTGTCTTCAATCGTATCCTGACAACCATCTGAATCAATGTCTGTCGAACCACTTGAGGTCCAATTTATTGCCCCATAGTGGCATCCATCATCGATATCTGCTACAGTGTCATTATCGTCGTCACTATCGCACACATCTCCAATAGAATCATTCTCATAATCAGATTGATTGACATTAGAAATACTCACGCAATTGTCTGCCCCATCAGAAATATTCCATACATCGCCATTGATACCCGTGGGATCAGGGTCGCTGTAACCATCGCCATCGGAGTCAGGACAACCCCAGCGGTCTTGGGTCGAGTTACCAATGACACAATCAGAGAAGCGGAATCCGTTCACCAATGTGAACGACTTCGAGTCAGCAGAAATGCTCAGATTCAAAAGACCGCCAGCATGTGGTAAAGTAGTGAATTGTAAGGTAGTGGAATTGATCATCGTGGCACTTGGTAGGCCAATCCCTCCAAGGCTTAGATCGACAGCATTGGCATCTTCAGTTCCGACAACAGCCTGCAATGAAGCGGAAACAGATGGAACCGTGGTGAATGATGGTGAGGAAGCCTCTCGTCCATATACAGCATAAATCATCTGAGATGAAGAAGCTGCTATCGAAGAAATCTCCACTTGGAAGGTTCCGTCAGAGTCCATTGAATGATTCAACAGTTCTCCACTTTCATTTCTGAATTGG
>CAUYXQ010000002.1:0-25282 GCA_963577015.1 Candidatus Thalassarchaeaceae archaeon | reverse complement strand
TTATGGCCGCAGCAGGCGCAATCGATTCAGAGGGTAATACCCACAATGTCACTATCAAAATAAGAGTCGATAGACACATCACTTACGTGATCGATCAGGTTGGAGAAGCTGGCGATACCATGACTTTCAGTATGTCACCAGATAATGATGGCCCTTTACCAAATAGAATCTCTATCACTTCGGAGGCAGAAAACCAAGGCGCTCTACCACTTCAAGGAGGAACTGCTGATGTCACTTGGGAACTGAAAAATTCTGACGATATGACAATCAGTAGCAACGATGCGACTATCGCCGATGGAAGCACCGAAGAGTGGACTGCTGTGAGTCAAAGCACCTCGGAAGGTGATTGGACGCTATTTATCAGTGCGGAAGGTGACAGTGTAAATGCCAATCATGATGTTTCAATACTCTATATGGAAGGTAGTGAATCTCCAGCCAATCCTCGCCCTTGAATTGTGAATCAATAGTGAAAGTGAAGTGGAAGTGATATTCTGTGTCACTGCAGCACTATTACAAAATATTGCACTTTCATTTTATCGTCAACCCCCTCTAATTCTTTGATATAGAGAAGCAGGTAAAAGTTGTTTGAGGAATGGGAACATGGCAGCGAAAAAAGGCAAAATCGATATAGAGTTAGCAGAATTTGAAGAGAAAGAACAACAAGCCCTTGAGGGCAAAGCGGTCATGATGACAGAGGAGATGCTGGCCGACGCGACCATCGAAGACCTCCCTGGAGTTGGCCCAGCAACGGCTGAAAAGCTCAAAGAAGCCGGTTTTGAAGAATTGCTTGCGGTTGCAGTGATGTCGCCATCGGACCTTGCCGATCAAGCCGAGTTAGGCGAAGCTGTTGCCAGCAAAATAATCAATGCTGCCAAGAAAATGGCAAATATTGGAGGCTTCGTTAGTGGTTCGGCACTACTAGAGAGAAGAAGAGAAGTAATGAAATTAACATCAAGGGTAATATCGCTAGATGAATTATTAGGCGGCGGTTTTGAGACTCAAGCCCTTGTAGAAGTCTATGGCGAATTTGGTAGTGGAAAAACCCAGATCGGTCATCAATTAGCGGTCAATTGTACAATGCCAGTAGAAGAGGGTGGCCTTGATGGCGATGTATTCTACATCGATACCGAGGATACTTTCAGACCCGAAAGGATAACGCAAATGGCCCGTGGTCATGGCCTTGACCCCGAAAAGGTGCTTGAAAGAATTCACGTTGCACGCGCCTACAATACCGCACACCAGATGCTTTTGGCAGAGGAGATCAAGCGGATGAGTAAAGGCCTCAGAGTCAAGATGATAATCGTCGATTCACTGACCAGTCACTTCCGTGCCGAATATATTGGTAGGGGAATGCTCGCCAATAGGCAGCAAAAACTCAATCGTCACCTCAAAGATCTAAAACAACTTGCCGATATCAACAATGCCCTGGTTCTAGTGACTAACCAAGTTCACTCCAAACCCGATGCTATGTGGGGTGACCCTACAAAACCCGTCGGCGGACACGTACTAGCCCACGCCAGCACTTTCAGACTATATTTGCGCAAGGCAAAAGGTGGCCGAAGGATAGCACGATTGGTAGATTCTCCAAATCTACCTGATGGTGAATGTGTGTATCAGGTCACCGAAGAAGGCCTTCGTGATTGATGAAGGGTATCAAAACCCCATCCATCAACTAATCGAATAGCGGCACCTTGAAGATGCCTTCAAGCCAGCTTGAATCATGAGGCATCTCATAAAACGAGTACTTGAACTCGAAGAGGAAGAAGAAGGGCCCGTTATTCGGCATTCCGATGTCGATGAACGAGAATCGAGTGATGAGGAACTCAAAACTCTATTGGAATCGCTACAGCCGCGTATTAGAGTATATGGTGTAGGCGGAGCCGGATGCAATGCAGTATCCCGATTGAATGAAATAGGGATGTTCGATAATAGATATGTTACCGGCTATGCCATCAATACCGATGCTCAAGCATTATTGATGAGTGATTTGGAGCAAAAAATACTCATTGGCAGAACTGCAAGAGGCCGAGGCGCAGGGGGCGACCCGAGCAAAGGTGAGGCTGCTGCACTTGAATCTGAAAATACACTCAACAAAATAACCGAAGATACACAATTGGCCATTATTACTGCTGGTATGGGTGGTGGTTCAGGTACTGGCGCAGCGGGGCAGATCGCTCGCTTGGCCAAAGCCAAAGGCGCATTGACAATTGCAGTCGTCACCTATCCCTTCAATTCCGAAGGTAATCTACGTCGACAAAATGCCGAATGGGGACTTGAAAGATTGCGTGAGCATTGTGATACAATTTTGGTTATTCCAAATGAGAGATTGCTCGAAATAGAGGGGGTCAAGGACCTACCGCTAGCTAGTGCCTTCCGAGTTGGGGATGAACTTCTGGTGCGTTCGATTTCTGGAGTCACTGAATTACTGACCACCGACGGTATGGTTAATCTCGACTTTGAAGACCTCAAATCGGTTATCAAATCAGGTTCAGGTGTGGCGATGATTGGGTTGGGCTCTGCTTCAGGTAACGAAAGAGCACAAAACGCCACCCTTGAAGCGCTTCATTCACCTCTGCTAGATATCGATGTCACAGATGCTCGTGGCGCCTTGATAAATGTGGTTGGAGGTAAGGATTTAACTTTAGGCGAGGCTGAAAAATGCGCCCAAATCATTCAATCGAAGATCAGCAGCCATGCAAAAATCATCTGGGGAGCGGCAATTGATGATAACTTGACGGATGAGATTCGTGTGATGTTGGTGTTGACAGGGGTGCGTTCAAATCAAATCCACGGTGCAGGTGAGAATCGCCAATTACGAGCTATTAGGAGCCGTAATATTGAATTTATCAACTAGATTAATCCTTACTGATTACCACTAATAGGCCGAGTAAGGCACTTACGGCGCCTATTGCAATCGCTATATCAAGCGTAGTCAATCCTTGCTGTGAAAATGATTCAGGAATTACGCCAGTCCAATTAGACCCAACCACCACCAATTCGACTAGGCCCCACTTGTCACCAGATGACGCATCACCGCCATTGACTGCATTGACAAATAGACTCACTGAGACCAATTCATTGTCTTGTTGTGGAGCGACCCAAGAGAGATTCCAACCCCTTTGCTCATTACTCAAATTGGTATGGCTCCAACCATTCTCTAAGTATTGTGCATCATCCTCAAATTCGACCTGGCCCCCATCGACCAATAGCCGAAATCCACCCATCCTTCCACTATCTTCTGCTGCGCGTTCGATTGATGCATTGATTGAAAAGGTGATGTTATATTTCTCAGAGGTATTGTAAATCTCAGGAAACCCTTGTACTGTGATTGTCACTTCCGATGATCCTCCCCCATGACACAGACATCCTCTGTCAGCCACCTGGCCAATACCACTAGGAAAGGCTTCTACTAAACTGCTAGAGAATAGTAACAATAGGACGAACACGGGGAGTACTCGCATTGGCCAACCGAGCAAGACCTCCTTTTTCAATGCGGATGATAGGTGATATCAGGAGAGGGTTGGTTTGAAATGGGATTGTCAGTTGCGTCATTACGAGTTGACTATTGATGATTGAAGAAACCCCCTCCGAGCAAGACGATGAGGATGATATCGATCCCTTTGCAGAATTGAATATCGCCGAAGAGGCACCGGCGAGAAAGGGTGAAAATATTCTTGATTCCTTGATAGATGACGATGATGCCCCCTCTAGTGAAACCGATGCTGCTCTAGATGCTTTTATGGAAGACGAGCCTATCGATTCAAGCGAAGATGATGTCATAGTTTCCTTCGAGGAAGAGGATGCACCGGTTCCTACTGAAGACACTGTCAAAAAAGACAACATCTCGGATGCTGAAAGAACTTACAACCTCCTTCTTGAGACGGTATGGGTCGATGATATTCTCGACCCCTCCGAAGTGGAATTATTAGCACGTAAGCGTAAGGAATTAGGAATTTCATTTACCCGACACCTTGAGATGGTAAGGCGAATAATCGAGGTTTGAATATGTCACCTTCACCGTTTGAGCACGGCTTAGCATTGGCTTGGTCCGACGGGGCGCTCTCCCGAAGAGGCGCACAATTACTCGAATTATTACAAACTAGACTCGGTGTAAACGATGAATCAAGGGCAAAAGTAGAAGAAATGTGGCAGGAATCTCTAGTAAATCTTAGCCGGCGGTCTTTTGGTGATGGCGACGAAACCCTCGCCTCTTGGCTCGAGGCACTAAAAGACACAGATGACTTGCAAAAAGCAGCAAAAGACCTAGGTCGAACCTCGCTTGAAATAGGCTTATCTCGCTTGATTTGGACCGAGGCATATTCCTTTGCTAATGGCCTTGGCCTTGGCGCTGCTTTTGCAGCAGGAGCATGGATGGAAGAGAGTGCCGAAGCGGTTAATACTTGGCCTGAAGCACTCGACCCACTTGCATTGATTATCGGTAAAGGCCTTTCTGAATTAGTCACACGACAAAGTGGCAATCTCGAGTTTTCTTTCGGTACCCCGGTGATAATATTACCCGAAAGTGAGGGACCCCCCCCTCCTCTGGCTTGGCTACCTGGTTTGTTGCCAATGAAGGATGGCTGTGCTTGGGGCTGGAGTGATGACCGCTTGCTTGAAGGTAATAGCCCAGAGGGAGATTTGTTGATTTCAACTTCTGTTCTTCAAGCATGGGTTCGACGTTTGATAACTCAACGTATCGAAAGAGGAGACACCCCCCTGCCTGGATTACCAGCCAATTCGGCCCTCATGCCCTCATCAACTTCGGTAAATCACGGAGAAAAAGGTTTGAACCTTGAAATAATCGTAGATCTAGGAGAGAAGGGTTTAGTCAAACCATGGGCTGGAATCGAAGTGGAGAATGGGAGAATAAGTATCAGACCTGCACCTTCTGGCCTAGCACCGAGCTGGATTGTCCTTCACGATGGATTGGCCGAGTTATTGGTGAATTCCATCGAAACCTTACCGCGTCAATTGCTAACCGCCGTAGACTCCGAATTATCGCCAGTTGCCACAAGGTTGGAAGAGGGTTGGGTAGTCATCGATCTCGGTGATGGTTTCAAGGGTGAATCTCTACCTGCCAAGCAATCTTGACATCCTCGCGCAGTGAGTTGGAAACACTACAATATTTTTCATGAGACATCTTTACCAAACGCTCAACCAATTTCTGAGGAACCATTCCCTCTACATGATATTTCATGGTTAATCCCGTCAAACGCCGTGGCGAATCCTCGGCTCTCTCGGCATCAATCTCAATCCAAACACGCTTTACCTCACGTTGGGAAAGGCCACCGACCACGTCGACTAGACTACAAGCAGCAATACTCTGCAACAATAATTGAACCGGGCTGGGGCCGTGCTCCCAATCCATAATAACCTCATTACCAATTGCATTTTTACAACTAATCTTTGATTCTCGAATCCACTCAACCGTATTGGCCATGAACCCCTCATGCACAACTCAAACATCAATCCACCTATACCGACGTGTTGATGAAGGGGCGGCAAGTGGGCGTCTCGATTAACATGTCTGGAAGCGCAGTATCCATGCAAGACGGGAAACTAATCGTACCTAATGAACCCATCATTTACTTCATCGAAGGAGATGGAATTGGTGTCGACATCACCCCGGTGATGATGAAGGTTGTAGACGCGGCGATTACCGGCGCATATGGCGATTCACGCAGGATTATTTGGCGTGAAGTTCTCGCTGGAGAAAAGGCATTCAACGCCACCGGAGAATGGCTTCCCGAAGAAACTCTAGCGGCGATGCGTGACGGATTGATTTCGATTAAAGGGCCTTTGACCACACCGGTTGGCGGCGGCATCAGATCACTGAATGTCGCATTGCGTCAACAACTCGACCTCTTCGCCTGTGTCCGTCCGGTTCGCTGGTTCACTGGAACTCCAAGTCCGGTAAAATCTCCCGGCGATGTCAATATGATTATCTTCCGTGAAAATAGTGAAGATGTCTATGCCGGAATCGAATGGGAGGCAGGCTCTCCAGAAGTAGCCAAAGTCATCAAATTCCTGCGCGAGGAAATGGGCGTCAGTAAGATTCGATTCCCCGATACCAGTGGTATTGGCATTAAACCGATTAGTCGCGAGGGTACTGAACGTATAGTCCGCGCTGCTATTCTTTACGCAATCGAAAATAATAAGCCTAGTGTGACCATTGTTCACAAGGGTAATATCATGAAATATACCGAAGGGGGTTTCCGTGATTGGGGATATGATTTGGCCAAGCAAGAATTTGGTGCTGAGGAGATAGATGGTGGGCCGTGGTGTTCTTTGGTCAACCCAAAAAGTGGTGAGCAAATAATCATCAAAGACGTAATAGCAGATGCGATGTTACAACAGATTCTTACGCGTCCAAAAGAGTATGGAGTTCTTACTACTATGAACCTTAACGGCGATTACATCTCAGATGCCTTGGCTGCTCAAGTTGGTGGTATTGGCATTGCACCAGGCGCGAATATCAACTACGATACCGGGATTTCTATCTTTGAAGCAACCCATGGAACCGCTCCAAAATATGCTGGCCAAAACAAGGTCAACCCCGGTTCACTAATCCTCTCTGCTGAGATGATGCTGCGCCATATGGGTTGGATAGAGGCAGCCGATTTAATCATATCCGGGATGGAAGGGGCGATTTCGGCAAAGACTGTGACCTATGATTTTGAAAGATTGATGGGCGATGCAATTCTGCTTTCCTGTTCTGAATTCGGCGATGCTTTAATCGAAAATATGGTTTGAATATTATTCATAATGAGGAGCAATTAGCCCTTATTTGCTCAGATGCCTAACTACACTTGGGTTAACGGCCCAGCCATGTTTGCAAGGTTCGGCTATTCTTGATTATTCCAAAGCCTAGTTTTTCTTCAATCGCTCTTGCAACAAGAGTGAAATCGCCATCTCTAGTAGCCAGTAACAAACAACCGATATCCTCGATTGAACTATCGACAAGAACGCTTGCTAAGTGCATTATTCTGATGTCATTCTTCTCTGGATAGACATCATTACCATCTATCTCGGTGCGAATAGGTTCACCTCTCGACCTTTTCATAGCGGTCAATTCCTCATATATCTCCAAGTGATCGCACAGGAATTTGCTCAAACTCTCACTAATTTCTCCACCTTCGACCTCATCTTCCAAATGTAGGTCCATCGGTCGCCAAGTAGTGAAATCATCAATGATAGAATTACACAAATCTTGAATCAATTCGTCGGTTATCTCTTCATCTAAACGTTCTTTCTTTACCAGATTACCCTCAAATAATGCTCTGACACGGCTTAAATCTTTGCAGAAATCCTTCAATTCATTTTGCACAACCTTTGGCATCCACAAGTAAATTGCACCCTCTTCAGCCCGCCTTAGAAGAATACGATGAAATCTTCCCTGGCCTGAAATATCTAATTTATACTCGGAATAAAGATCGAGATGCTCATTCATCCTATCCCGGAGTTCGTCGATTAGGACATTGGTATCAACAATGACCAATGGGCTTAATGAAAGATTTCTCAGATATGCTCTTTTCCGTAAGGGTATAGCGCGATTGTATAGAGAGTAAAGGCTATTTTCAGCATCAGCAAGGCGTTTGATATCCAATACTGAGAATTTACCGCTACTCTGTGCCCGCTCCAAATACATCAAACCATCAAATGGCTCAATCTCCCCGGCATCTTGAGCTATTTCATACACCTCTTCCATCGACACCGGAGCTAGTTGCATCGCCTGATTATACCGCTTTTCAAAATTATATTTTGTTCGTCGACGGTGCTTGAGCAATATATTTGCAGCCGCTTTTACCCGCCCACAAAAAGGTTCAGATGGTAACTTTCTTGGATGCATCATTGGATAATTTCGCAACATGTCAAGGTCGTCTTCAGCATAAAACGTCCGTTCGACTTCCTTGTCTTCTTCCTCATCCCAGACCATCTTAGTAGATTTAACAAAGGACTTTAGCATTCTTGTTGCCTCTTGAGTGTCACGTTTGTTGGCTTTATCTGAAACCCTAAGATATAATTGAAATCTCTTGGTAAGTGCTGCATTTAGAGCCGTTTCTTCCTCGAATAATTTCACTGCCTCCGCCCATTCCCCGGCATGAGCATAATGAATCAAGGCTTTGCGATGAAGTATTATCTTATGCTCGTAATCAAATTCGGAGTCATCACCCGCTTTGTGGTAATCCCTTGCGGCATTGAGTTCCTCTTTTTTCGTCGCATGTAAAGCCGCACGCGAAAGTGTATGCCAAGGCGAAAGCGGATCATTGCGTTGAAACCAAGATACGAGATTTGGCAAACCAAGGTCATACTCCATCACCAGATGTTTAACCGTGTGCATCATCACCATCGGTGTGACTTCGGCTGCCAGAAGTTCGTCGAGAATTTTACTGACCGCACTGCTCTTTGTTGATTGTAATAGTCTAGCAACACGATTTAGGTGGAGAGTACCCATCACTGCATTGAATAATTTTCTCTCTAGTTCACTGAAATCAGCGTTTTCTACACTGATGCTCAGTGCCTCTAGATCTTTGTTTTCTGCAAGACCGTCACCTCCAATACGCAAGGCTTGACGGCATTTATTAAATGACAAAATCCCATTTTTGTCAAGACGATTTACGATGGTTGTATCATCGACTGAAGCACCATCCATCAATAGCAACAATGCTTGTGCGGCCTCACTGAACGATTGAGGTACTTCGCAATCCAAGATTACCGATTGAGCGATTCGATGAGCGTTTTTCAGTGTCTCAAATTCGACTGTAACCGTCTTAGCAGAAAGTAGATGATAGACCAGCATCACTTCAAATGGATACTCGAGTACGGATTGCTCATCTTCAAGTACCAAGGCCGACAAGCCCTCCAATTCACAACCCTCGGTTAATATTGTAATAGCAGCACTTTTCATCTCTGGGTTGAATATATGATTTTCATTCTGTGCTTTGCTGACAGCAGCAAGCCTCAATGAAAACGGCAAGTTATCATCGATAATGACATATGAAATTGAGAATTGATCGAGGACATCCACTTGGTCAGCAAACCATTCAAATCCAGATTCACCCAATTGCTTAATCAGGCTGAGAAGTGAACGCGTATCGGAATCAGCCTCGATTTTCAACGAGGTGAGAACTTCGATTGCTTCTTCCTTTGAACCCTCGGAAACCAAGGCCGAAAGACGCCACCATTGCAACTTTTCCTTGATATTTGAATCGGTGATACAAGCGATACCCTCGGCCAGTTTCTGTGATGATTCATCCGCTGCTTGTTCTGGGGCAAGGGACCATGCTCTACGGACTATCTCTTTGGATAAATCATCCTCATCTGTTAGGGAAATTGCATCGTGCCAATTTATTATTGAGCCGTTTACAAGTTCTGAATATAGCGAAAGCCGAGTGGAAAGTTGCTTATCCTCTTTTGCTAGCCTCTTCAATAAACCACCAACATCCCTATTGAGGTGAAGACCGATTAATACCGAGATGGCAACAGCTTGACCTTCGAGATCAGCAAGCCCCTTGACGTCCTTTACCGATCTATCTCCCTCCAATTGTGAAATTAATCGTCGCATAGATAATTGATTGGCCGGGTTATTGATCAACGGACTCAATGATGACAAAGCCTGTGCCATTTGTGTCGAACTCGAGGGATTAATCCAAGCATGACTCAAATCAATGGCTATTTCTTCGATCTGTTCTTTTTCAGTAATGGGAAATGCGGCGAATTGAGCGAGGATTGGACATGCTTCAGCCATGGTTTGCCACACAGGGTGCACACCATTCCCCATACATGATTCTCGTAGGCCATCGATATCTTCATCGTTGGAATCAATCCAAGAATCCCGCTCTAGGGTTTTACGTAACAATAAGGCCGCCAAACGATAAGCATCCGGTAAGGCTGAATCGAGAAGAACTTCGCTCGCAGTAGGTAACAGTTCCATTGGTCCACTCGAGGTCGAGCGTTGTCTGCGACGTCCTCTCATCGCCCGATTGCGAACGCTGGGAGTAGAGTCATCTTCATCTGGTGGTGCTAACTCATTCAATGCCACAAGAAGCATTGCCTTCCAGGCTTTATTGAGCATTGCCCATTCGGGAATCTTGGTCACAAGGCGCTGGCGTGTCGTAAGAGGAACCTCTTTCTTAAAGCCCGTTTTGAGGCATGCCGCTAGATGTGACTGCTGCAGTGATTCACCCCTGCTCACGGCGCCTATATTGCCACCTTTGAAGGCACCGGCTGGCGTTGGTCGTAGTAACAACCATCAGCAAGACAGCGTTCGCGGTTTGTGGACAGTGCTCGTACTATCGCTTTGCTCATCCACCCACTGCTTGCTCTCACCCTTATCTTTTGGATGATAAAGCAATATGGATGGAAGAAGCAGAGTCGAGAATTAAAGGGTGAGGAAAGACTTGCTGCTCGTGAAAAACACGAACGAATCGGAGAGATCGTAGTCTGGTCTGCAATCGGAATTGCCATTATGGGTTTTGTCGGGAGAATGATTGCTGGCTGGGTTACAAATAGGGATATTACTTCTGAAATAGTGCCACAGAGCCTGCATGGTTGGACAGGACCTATCGGTGTAATCCTACTATGGACAATGGCTCGCTGGGGGCGCTCTGCACGCGATTTAAGAGAGGCCGGAGACCAGTTTCATGTGCCGAAAAGTAAACATGGACGTGCTGCGGACTTAATTGTTGCATTGATGGCAATTCACGCCTTCTTAGGCTTCCTCTATGTGTTCTCGGTCCTCTGATGAGCGAGATAACCATCTTGGTGACCACCAATTTGCTTTACCCATCAAACGCATTGTTGCTGGCACAATCAACGCTCTGACAATTGTAGCATCGATCAATATCGCTAGGGCTAGCCCCAATCCTATCTGTTTGATTATCACCACACTAGCCAAGCCAAATGAACCGAAAACGACTACCATTATCGCCGCTGCTCCTGTAATTAGCATGCCGGTTTTTTGAAGTCCTTTAGCAACAGCGACCTCATTATCACCGGTTCTCTCCCACTCCTCGTGGATACGTGAAAGCATCAACACCTCATAATCCATCGATAGCCCAAACACTATACAAAACATAATCACAGGATTTGTTGAATCGATTGGCTGCGGGGTGAAATTAAGTAATTCGGCACCATTACCATCTTGGAATACCCAAACCAACATTCCAAATGATGCTGAGATAGATAAGATATTCATCGCCACTGCCTTGATTGGAATCACGATACTTCGCACTTGAATAAAGACCAATATCAAGGTTGAAGAAAGAATGAATACCAGTGCCCCAGGTAAATCATCAGCAATGCTGTTCACCACATCCAAATTATATGCTGCAAAACCACCGATGAGAACCTTTACCCCGTTATCTTGCTCAAAAGACCATCTTTTCTCACGTAGATTTTCGACATAATCACGACTGATAACACTGTTTTGTGGGCCTTCAAGATTGACAACAAAATATGTTGTTTGATTTGAATAGAATGAATCCCTCAACGCCTCGCGCTGACTACTCATTGGTTCTGGAAGATTTTCTGCTTGCCAAAATTGTACAACCTCGTCAGCACTCATATTCACAGATGGTAATGCGAGACCAATCACGCTCATCACGTGGTCATCAGTCATGATTTTCATAGCATAAGCATGACTGGCTCTAAGGCTTTGTTCACTGAGAGGATCGCTACCATCAATAACCATCAATATTTGATTGCTTACCATTTCTGGCCATAATTCTTCTTGGGTTTCTAGACCGACTCTTGACTCGTCCCCAGGCGGCAAGGCTTGCCAACTCGATAGACTGAACTCGGCTCTGAGAAAAGGTGCACCTGCTGCCAGTAGGATGACCAATAGTGGAATCAATACCGCCCACGGTCTCTTCATGACAACGGTTGCAATATTTGCCCACATACCCTCGCCATCAGATTTGCTTTTCAGAGAGAATGGTACTTTCCAATTATTGACTCTATGCCCTAATAGCGCTAAAATCGCTGGCAATATCAACACTGAATATACCATGGCAATAGTCACAGCCATCGTCCCTCCTATCCCCAGGCTTGGCATTCCTGAAGCAGTGAAGAACAACAAGCCCATTAGGCCGATTGCTACAGTAAGTCCACTGAAAAAAACCGCTTTGCCAGCGGTCGCTGTAGTGATTGCTACCGCCGTTCTAACATCACGATTATTATCTAATTCCTCACGGAAACGATAGATCATAAATAACGAATAATCTATTGAGACACCGATTCCAATCAAGGATATAATATTGATAGAATATTGAGTTACATCGGTGATATTTGAGATCCAAATTATCAAACCCACCGAGGCGGCAACGGTGAAGACCCCAACGGTTATCGGCAGTAAAGCTGCAACTACCGAGCCGAAAACCAGCATTAATATCAGAAGAGAAAGTGGTGCTGATATCAATTCTGCTTTGGTAAGATCATCTTGTAAGCGTTCGTCAAAGGACCATGCAATTGCTAATCCTGAAGTACGCCAAAGAGTAAAACCATCTTCGATTATAATGGTGTCATAGATATCACCCATTCGCGATTTTCCATCTCTTAAATCCCCTGGAACTTCTACCAATACTCGCACATAATGTCCATCGGGGCTAACTCTCTCCGAGCGGTTGTATTCATCGACGTCCCATGGCATCGAAACTGCGATATCATCTGCTTCGAGTAGGGTTGCTACTGAAGCGTTGACTGCAGACATGTAGGCTGAATCATTCCACATTAAAGTGGGATGATAGATTAGCACTGTGAAATGTTGTGAGGCTTCTACCTCATCATCTCCTGCCCAAACGGTCTGATCTAATCGATTAACTGCATCAATGGATTCAACACTCTCACTACCATATGACTCCATCCACACCGGCCCCATCATCGCTAATGATGACAAACCTATACAGAGAAGAAATCCTATGCCTATGAAGATTTTAGCATGGTCATTAGCTGCAAGTCCAACCCGGTAAAACCGACGGTGGACAAGTCTGGCTAGGTCCTCATCATGACTCATGTTACGCGGCTCCTTGGTACCAGTTATGATATTATCTCAACTTAGATTATGGTTGAGTATCAGAGTATTTTCACGGTTGTGCCAAAGTGTTAGCCAACGCTCTAGATTTCGGCTAATGTCCTCGCGGTTCACAGTTCGGTAAGCGAGTTCACCATCTTCGGCCAATGGCTGTATCCTACACCCACAGGCGTTCTTATGCCCACCACCTGTCTTATCGAGGGATGTTGCCATTTTCGAGAGGTCAAAACGGTTTGGTGTTTTGAGAAAACTATTGGCATAAAATGAAGCAGACAATGGTGGGTTGGAATGGTCGTCTATATCCCCGCCTTCCTGCCCATGGATAATACAACAAGCATCTACTGCATTACCTGCGATTGCTGTTACTAGATATCCTGATGGTGCCACCGTGGAATTCTCCAAACGGCAAATTGCTAGCCTATCGACAATTATTGTGTTATCTCGAATATAATCAGCTTCGCCCTCTCTTTTCTGAGCGGTTATTGCTACTTTGGGGCCAAACAGTCGTAATAATTCCGCTTCATCCGCACCCGATGTAATCGCATCACAAACCTCTTGCAAAAACTCCGGCTCTTTGATAGTGAGCGTACGTGCTAATTGTAGTATAAACGGGTCTGCTAAGAATAGGTCGAGATCTATACCGCCACTATCATGAGCATCGACGATTACCATCAGTTCCTCAATATGAGAAAGATCTGCAGAATCTTTGAACAAATCATAGGCCACTCTTGCTGCAGATGGAGTTGGCCGCCAATGAAAAATCCCTCCGCTATCGATAAAGGCCTTTTTGTTGGACTCTGAGGGGCGATTGGTATCGTGATGATCTATGTATAGCCCACACTTTTCATTGAATGGCAAATCACAAATCGCTGTAAATCTATCGATTTGAGTGTCCATAAGCCCTAACCCCATCTGCGCAGCACGGGTGAATATTATCTTTAACTCAGGCTTGACTTGTTTGAGAATTGCAGCAGCAAATACACCATCTAAATCTGCATCAGTGATGAGTTTTGTAATATCACTCAATGGCATAACTTAACTTCGGGATGGTTTCAGCAATGAAACATTCGGTTACTTTAGTGCATCAATAATGCCGCTATCACAGATTTTATCGATAAACACCTTTTAGAAGAGCAGTACCCCCAAGGACTGGATATGGAGACTTCTTGTGGGGTGGTGTTGGTCAACTTTGACTCCGTCCTCTTACTCCAATACCCGCAAGGTCATTGGGATTTACCCAAGGGGCACGTCGAATCCAGTGATTCTGATAAACAGGCCACTGCTCGAAGAGAACTTAAAGAGGAAACCGGAATTGATGGCATCGTATTTATCAGCGGTTTCGAACACCGTACCACTTATTCATTTCGACATAAAGGCCAATTAGTCGAAAAAGAAGTATGGTGGTACCTCGCCGAAACCGAGACTATGAAAATAGAATTGAGCCATGAGCATCAGCAGCATCTCTGGCTCGATTGGGATCGGGCTATCGAACAAGTTACCCACGACGAAGCCCGAAAAGTGCTTAATGCTGCAAGAGCCCATGTCAACGCTTGATTACACCTTGTCGACCACGCTATCATGGTCGTCTTGAATACGAATCATTTCTGCGCGATCTCCCCTTCGTTCTCCGATTGGTCGCCAAAGGGTTTCCTCTTCGCCAAGGCGTTGTGTAATCCATCTTGCAAGGATGAATAACCAGTCAGATAGACGGTTGATATATTGTAGAGATAGCGGTCTGACCTCTTCCGAAAGAGCTACCATTCGCCGTTCTAATCTTCTACACACTGTCCGCGCCAGATTGGTGACGGTCACCGTTGGACTACCTGCAGGAAGAATGAAACTGGTCAATTCAGATAGGCTTTCATTCCACGCATCCATTTCCGAAAGTAAACGATCAGAACATTCCTGATCTATTAAAATCATATTTTCTGGAATTTTTTTCAGGGGACAAGCCAATTCGGCACCGAGATCGAATAATTCATGCTGTAAACGGGCTACTGCAGCACAAACCACCGAACGAACTCTACGTACAGTCGGTCTACTTCCACCATCATGAGCTATTTCATCAAGACGATTTGCTTCCATTACGATGATACCCATCCATGAATTCAATTCATCACAGGTACCAATCATCTCCATTCGAGAATCGGATTTTTCAACACGTGAACCGTCGACCAAGGAGGTTTTCCCACTATCACCACCACCGGTGTGAACTCGATCTATTCTGACCATCAATATTCCTCAAGCTTCGATCAAAGGTCTACGCTCTGTCGTACTCAAGCCCAATGGATACCACCATTCAATGTCTCCCTCTCCTTGACACCAAGAATACATCACCAATTCACCATCGACAACACCGTGCCATTCAACATGACCGGGGTCGAGTATGGAAACACGCGCACCTAACAATTGTATTTGGTCACCGATATCTTGCCATTCATGTACTATTTCACAAAGGAAATCGGTCATTTCAGTAATATGTGGGTGGCCAAGAGGTAATATACGCAACAATTCTTCAATCTCTTCGGTAATACTTACCGCTTGGTCGTGAATCGCTTGCATCGCTGCTAGAAGACGAGAAATAATTGGCAACTCAATTCTTGCTTCTTCTATTGAAACAATCCGCGAATCCGAAGAGATATTTTCCAAAGAAGTTCTGTCAATCAACTCCTCTGGAGTCATTGGTTGGCCAGTAAGCGGCACATCATCGGCTGCGTCATCCATACTTATCCCTATTCATGGAAGGACTTCAAGCCTGCGGTAGAGTTCTTTCTTCAATAGTGATTTTTGCTTTGAGGTCTAGTGGTGCGTTGGTCTTGGAAAGGCGCTTGGTGACCTTGACTGCAACCGAGGCCGAAAGCACTAGCCAAAAGATTATTTCTACTGAAATCAAAATCCAAGCGAATGCCCCAAAGTCAGCAATCAACATTTGTGAATCATAGGGGATCCCGTAAATACCGATGTGTGCGGCTTGTGAAAGCAGGTTTGCGCAAAACCATATGACAATGGCATACCAACCAATCGTTGCACTACTCCAATCCTTACGTTCGCTTTTATACATCGATTAAGGATTGACATCGAAGGGTTATAACACTCACGGGTTTACGAGTCACAAAAAACACGGTTTTGCGATGCTTAATTTTCCGGGAGTAATGCTTTCAACGCTTGTTCAAGAGCATCAATCCATTCGCTTGCAACCGCTTCAACCCCACCGCTCTCTGCGGCCCTTGCTTGCCATTCATCAGCTCTTGAGTTATTGCCTAAATGGCGGTTTATCTTCTCTAGTGCTATCCATGCCATCGGATTCAAGTGTTCCTCCTCGAGGTCCCAAGCTCTCTCAAAGCACCAAATAGCTCCGTAATCTCCTTCGACTAATCCGCGCTGTAACGCTCGAATACCGGCTTGAGACCAAGCCAATGGCAAACGTCCTATCAATAAGCCTCTAAATACCAACCACACCTGGCCACCGATTAGCAAAACAGCGGTGAGGAATGCCGCAAAATGCTCGAATACACTTAGATTTGGCCATTCCACAACCATTAACCCAATAGATCCTGCACAGAATAATGCGCCTGAAAAAGGTGCGACCAAAACCTCCCTTCGGGTAATCATCATGTTGTGGATACCCTTTAGAGTGCCAATCCCACCTAGGATAATCAATACAACCAGATGTGAAACAACAGCTACATCGCGTGGTGCGGTTTCGGCGAGAACAAAGAGGCCAAATATAGTAACCATCAACCAACCCATTCTTCTGGCTGGTCCCGGAAAGGGTTGCTGACGGCTCATGAATAGTAAACTTAAGCCAACTGCGGCTTCGAGTAGAATGAAAGGCCAGTTGTCCACACCTTTGCGCTGAAGCACTTGTTCTTGATATTTGTCAAGGGCGGTGGTAAGCGGATCCTCGATCTATTTCGTATGCTCGATAGAGTTGTTCAATCAAAACAAGTGTGGCCAATTCATGTGGTAAGGTCATTATTGAAAGTGATATTTTGTCGCGACCGGATGTCATTGGAAAGCCGTCGGCAGGGCCAATTGCGAGGTGTATATCGTCCCGTTCAAGAGCCCATAGGCGAAATCGGTTGGCCAATTCCATACTGCTGATCATCTCCCCACTTTCGTCAAGTAGAATCGCTTTGGCCGGAATCGCTGCCAAATAATCCTCGGAAGAGATTTTTCCGGAGTGTTCTTTGAGGGTCACCTTTGCCTTGAAACGCTCGATATATCCATTGATGGCGGCGTTGAGATTGCGGTCAGATGCTTTTCCGTGACAATGAACGACAATTCTGCCCATGAACGGCCTAGGGGCTCTGCCTCAAGATTATTGAGGGTCAAGCATGAGCAGAGAACATGGGATGGCTACCTTTTGGTAAGAAAGCAAAGGTGCCGGACGTGATTCTCAAAGATACTCGTAGTTGGTTAAACGAGTTGCGAGAGGTTTGTGAAAGGCATCATGATATGCCAGAGGCGGCTAGGATTAGAATCAGAGAATTGAAAATGAATTGGTCGGATGCGATTTCTAAAACTGAGATGGATGAGATTCTTTTTCAAGGACTTGAACTGAGAGCGAACAAATTGCTGCGTGCTGACGATGCAGATTTCATCAGATTATTAGATGATGTCGAGTTATGGAAACCCGGCTGGCGGCCTTGAATACCAAGGCTCAGGCTCATGAAGTAGATGCATCTGGGGGAGCCCATGCAGAAACTTCCCGAACTGTATATGTTGAATTCCTGCCCATTCTGCTGGAAGGTCAGAGGGATGCTTGATATCCTTGAAATCAAGCATGAAAAAGTAGCGGTAAATCCAATGAAGGCGAAGAAAATCCTACCGAGCGCTCCTGAATGGACCAAGACGCCAGTGTGGCGTGAAACCGATGGAAAAATCATCGTTGACTCGACTCCGATAATGCAATTTCTCGATGAGAAATACAACGATGGCGCCTTGTGGAAAGCAAGTGACGAGGCACGGCGTGATCGCTGGCTTGAGTGGTTGGACAGCAAGATGTCAAAAGCCACAATCCCCATTCTTTACGGCTCACTTTTCAGTGCGCTTCGCACTACTCGTCGAGTTGCTAAAATGGAAAAATTCGGTTTCTTCTCCCGTCAGATTTACGCTTGGGCAGGATTCCCAATAATGTGGGGTTTTATTGCACGTAAACGGGTGAAAAACGATGGCCGTAAACCCAAGCAATTGTGGCATGATCTACTCGACGAATTTCTCGGCGCTTTCACCGATGGAAACTTCTTTGGCGGCAAATCTCCAGACATGATAGACCTGGTCGCCTTTGGTTATGTCTCTTCGATAGAACCCTATCCTCAATTCTCCCAAGTCGCTGACCACAAAGCGGGAATGACTTGGTTCAAGGCCATGAAAGAGGCTAGCAAGGCGTGAGGCCAATGCAAACCATCAGCGGACCCTTTGCAATTGAATTTCTCAGCATTCCTGCTGGCAAGGTTTGCCTTGGCACCGATAAAGGCGGTTGGATTCACGCTTCTGAACGACCTCGGCACGAGGTTGTTCTTCCCGAATTTCTAATAATGAAAAATCCGCTGAGCACCGCAGATGCTGCTAGAATCATGGGCGAGCCAATACCTGATGTCGATACACCACTCGACCTGATAGACAGTGAAATAATCGCTGAACTTTGCCGTAGAGTTGCAATTGAAGCAGATGGAGAACCCCGCCCGCCAAGCCAAGCGGAATGGCAACGCGCTCAAGATGTTTCAGGCCTGAATCTCCCCTGTGGTTTGACCGAGGTTCTTGCGGATTATCCCACAGCAAATCACCGTGGCGCACCATTGGATGGAAGGCCTAGAACCAATAGTGAAAATAGCGTCACCATCGGCCAAAGAGTGGCGTATTCCTGTCACCCAAAAAAGGAGGATATAGTGATGCGATGCGTTTCGCCAATCGATAGACCACTATCGAATGTAGTATTCAGGATGTCGATTAGCCCACAGAGAACAGGGGTGGCAGTCACAGTGCCCGAACATGGTGACTTGAGTGCGAATATTCGCAGTGAATTATTATGGATATTATTGATAGGAATAATCCCGAGTTTCGCGATTCCTCTGATTAGAGGGTTTTCGGTTTATGCTCTAGAGGGATGGGTAAATCTACTCTTTGGTGGACTTTGTATCGGTTTTGTAAGTGGTGCGTTTTGGCGTCCTAGAAGACCGACGTTTACTCAGGATGAAGACGGAAAAATCATCACTCGTCCGCCAAGTGTTCCCAATAGGATTCTTGACGAATAGCATCCATGGCACATATCGCTGACATGTTTACGATATGACGAACCCCATCACTTCTCGCTACCAATTGAACCGGCTTGGCTATGCCTTCTAAAATAGGACCAATCATCTCAGCTTCTCCTAATTGCTCCAATAATTTGTAAGCGATATTTGCGGAGGCGAGATTTGGGCAGATCAGCACATTTGCCGAACCGGAAAATGCCATGAAAGGGTATTCTTCCTGAACACTTCCCGAGAGTGCGGTATCGGCCTGCATCGGGCCATCGATTACCAACTCTGGGTCCAATGCCCTTGCAATATCTATCGAATCTTCAATTCTCTCACTGCGCTGGGCGCGATTACTGCCAAAATCAGAAAACGATAACATGGCAACTTTTGCTTTGACGCCAAATCTCTTGGCGACTTTCGCTACTTGTACTGCTATATCGGCCAATACTTCACTATCGGGATAGACATTAACGGTCGCATCACCCAAGAAAATCAATTTTCCTTTGATGACCATCATATAGCAACCAATGATGTTCTGACCTGCGACACGTGGTCCGATCAACTCGATACATGGGCGTAAAACATCGCCATAATTTCGGCTGACACCGCCCACGAAACCATCAGCATCGCCAGCCTCTACCATTTGTGCAGCAAAATACGGTCGGCTTTTGAGCAAACGCTGCGCATCTGAAACAGTCATTCCTTTGCGTTTGCGTTTTTCGAATAATTGTTCGGCATATACTCCTTTGCGGCGTGGGTCGTCACGAGGATTGAATACCTCGTATGCAAATGAGATCCCAAGGTGTTCCATGGTCTTTTGAATCACCTGCTTTTTGCCCAATAGAATTGGTTTACAGATGCCTTGATCGACAAGTTGGGCAGCAGCACGTATCACTTTTTCATTATCCCCTTCTGGGAATACGATTCGCTTTCCTTTATTCTTGACCTGATTGAACACCCCTCGCATCACCGAATATGACATTCCCAGCCGTGCTTCTAATTCCTCTTGGTAAGCCTCTTTATCAAATTCTTCGGCCGATATTCCCGCTACTCCTTCAACGACTGCTGCCTCAGCGACCGCTGCTGCTTCCCAGATCAATACCCTGCGGTCGAATGGTTTTGGTATGATATATTCCGCCCCAAATTGTAAATCGTTTCCACCATAAGTTTGTGAGATATAATCTGGCACTGGCTCTTTTGCTAATTGGGCGAGTGCTTGGGTTGCAGCCATTTTCATTCCAGGAGTGATGTCGCTTGCTCTAACGTCGAGAGCACCTCTGAAAATGTATGGGAAACCGAGAACGTTGTTCACCTGATTTGGATAATCTGAGCGACCGGTTGCCATTATTGCATCGCTTCTAACCGCGGCAACTTCATCAGGCATTATTTCTGGGAACGGATTGGCCAATGCAAAGATAATCGGTTTTTCGGCCATGGATGCTACCATTTCTGACCCCACAACTCCGCCTTTAGAAAGACCAAGAAGAACATCTGCACCTATTAGAGCATCAGCCAGAGTTCCCTCCGTCACATTCTGAGCGAAATTAGCTTTGTATTGATTTATCTCTCCCTTTTCAAGTCGCGAAGTAGTGATAATTCCATTCGAATCACACATGGTAAGATTTGCCGGTTTTACACCAAGAGCGACGTAATGATTTGCACAAGCTATCGCACTTGCACCTGCTCCTGCAACCACAACTTTTACCGAATTCAAGGATTTGCCTTGAATTTCAACCGCATTGAGGAGAGCGGCACCTGAGATGATTGCAGTACCGTGCTGGTCATCATGCATTACTGGGATGTCGGTACGCTCAGCGATTTTTCGCTCTATCTCAAAACATTCAGGGGCTTTGATATCCTCGAGATTTATGCCGCCAAAGGTGGAGGCTATATTCACTACAGTGTCGACGAAAACATCAGGATCTTCGACATCTATTTCGATATCGAAGACATTGATATCGGCGAAGGTTTTGAGCAATAATCCTTTACCCTCCATCACTGGTTTACTGGCCAGCGCCCCGATATTCCCTAAACCGAGAACTGCGGTCCCGTTGGAGATAACCGCCACCAGATTTCCCTTTGCTGTATAGCGATACGCATCCTCGGGTCGCTTTTGAATTTCCAAACACGGATAAGCGACCCCGGGTGAATATGCCAGAGATAATTCATGTGCTGTCGAATGTGGTTTTGTCGGGACCACCTGGATCTTGCCTCTTGGCTCGGCTTCATGATATTCCAAGGCCGCGATTCGCAAGGCATTCTCGCTTTCATCCGGCTTCATGCTTCAACTCGCCTCCACTCAAGGTTTGACCTTTGTGACTCCATTCTCTTTCAGATGTTGGTTGTGTCGGTTAATTCCGTGTTTCAACTTGCGATTGTTTGATGGTCTCCTATAGGTTGGAATGCAACATGGGAAGAACTCGTGTCGTTGCAACTATTGGCCCTGCCAGTGATTCGGATGAAATTGTTAGAGCCTTGATAGATGGCGGACTAGATGTTGCTAGATTGAATTACTCACATGGAGATCATGCTGGAAAAAACGAAACATATCAGCGTCTAAGACGCATAGAAGCTGAGTCCGGAAGACCTCTAGGGATACTTGCTGACCTACCTGGTCCAAAACTGAGATTAGGCCGCTTTGAAGGTCATATCGATTTGGTCAGAGGTGATGAGATAGACTTGGTCTGTGGTCGCGAAGAGGGTTTGGATAACGGACTACCAGTAGCATGGGGTGGACTTTCTGCTGACCTGAGGGTAGGGGACCCGATTCTTCTCGCCGATGGATTGGTTCGCCTACGGGTAATCAGCACTCCAAACATTCCAGATTCAAGGGTCACTTGCGTGGTTGAAGATGGTGGAAAAATGACCGAACGCAAGGGGATTAACGTACCGAGTACAATGGTTGATCTGCCGGCTGTTGGCCCTTATGATAAGGAATGTTTAGCTCATGCTTTATCTTTGGGAGTCGACTTTGTTGCGGTATCTTATGTGCGCACGCCCGAAGACTTAATCCCAGCCAAAGAAATGATTGAAAAAGCAGGGGTTCATACTTGGGTAATTGCTAAAATAGAACACCCTTCGGCACTGAAACACCTTGTTGAAATCGTCGATATGGCTGATGTAGTAATGGTTGCAAGAGGTGACCTTGGTGTTGAAATCCCCATGGAGCAAGTTCCTGCGGCCCAAGAAAAAATCGTCCTCACTTGCTTGCAACGAGGAAAGCCGGTAATCGTCGCTACACAAATGCTCGAATCGATGGTCGAAAATCCGCGCCCAACTAGAGCTGAAGTAAGCGATGTTGCCACCGCTATCAGGCAAGGAGCGAGTGGAATAATGCTCAGTGGAGAAACCGCTGGCGGCGACCACCCTATCGCTGCTTTGAAAACTATGGTAAAAATCGCAACTGCGGTCGATGAAGTCGTCGCTGAACTCCCCCCTCCACCAGCATTAGCCACCTACAAGAGCACTAGAGCTGTAGCTGGTGCGGCTGTTCAATTAGCCAGAGATATAAATGCTAATCATATCATCGTTGCAACCGAGCATGGAAATGCGGCGAAATTAGTGGCAGCCTATCGCCCTGATATGCCGGTAACGGCGATGACCGACCGCATCAGGGCGGCAAGACGCACCACGATTTTGCCCGGAGTACACGGAATCGTCGTCGAGCAAAAACCAAGAGCGAGGGATACGGTAGCATCGGCAACAGCGGCATTATTTGCTGATGGGAGATTGCATTCTGATGACATCATCATCGCGGTATCGGGCTCTCCAGAAGCGATTACTGGGCGCACGAGTTCGATTAGAATGCTGCAAATTGGTGATAAGGGAAAACTCAACGATCTTTGATGACTGATTAGATGCAACTAGTTGACAAAAGAACACGGCCTTCAAATATGATTGGTCTCCGCTGCTGATGTATGAAATCCGCCCTCAGGGCCTACGGCCCTTCCTCGAAGCCGACTAAAGCGGTCTCACTTTGTATCTTGATGTTGCTATCATCAGTGCTCCCGATTCTGATATCGCCGACAGTCACAGCACATTCGACTCATGGTGTCGATTGGCCAGAAAGTGGCTATAACGATACTGGGTGGGTGCAATTGGATGCGGTTGGTGCCGATGTCTCCATCGGCCATGGCGGTTCCGTAGAATGGACGATGGATTTTGCTGCGGGAGCGGATATTTCAAATTTAACGATGGAAGTACGTGTCAATGGCGCAAATGGCCTCTATATCGATGAACCATTGATTTATTCAGTGGATAATGGTCAAACTCTCTTCGATTGGAGTGGACAAGGAACTTTAGGTCAAAGCGATTCATTCAATGGAGTAAATCCACATACCGGCAGACTCAATCCAGATTATGATAATAGTGCAAATTGGCAAATCCCTGCCGGTTCAGAGATTACCGATTTGGTATTCGAAGCCCTTGCACCAGCTGACCCAGCTGTATCCTTACAACCGATAGATATCAGATTCACCGACTCTATTATTCATCCAGATGATGGGAGATTGATTCTCGCTTTCAGCGAGGTTATCGTCACACTCGATGCTAATTCCAATCCCCCTATTATCGATGTTATGGAATTTGAAAACGCCGGAGAGATCCTTGATTTGGAATTAGATATCTCAGGTGACCGTCTACTAATTCTTACCAGGGATAATGGAATTAATGCCATATCTGCTTCGACTTCCTCGCCCCTAAATTCACTACCCTCTCCTCCCGCTGCTGGTGATGTGATGACTCAGATATACGCAGATGCAAATGGTGATATTTGGGGATTTAGCCCACAAGGGGTTCACACGCTCGACAGCACCCAATCCAGCTGGATAATGGAACAGGCAAGTGGCACCCAGAACTGGCCAGATGGCATGCCAAAAGGTATTCTAGAGGATGATGGCATTCTTTACATCCCACTCTGGGATTATTCTCACCCAACCCAAGATATTGCATTTGGAGCAGCAGGTGTGGCAAGATGGGATTTGACGACCAATTCTCCGTTGAGTTCTTGGTCGACTGCTAATGATTTACACAGTGATAAAATCACTGACATCATTCGTGTTGACGATCAATTGTTTTTCGCCAGTGCAGATGCTGGAATTGGACGCTATGATGTCCCAGGGGATTTGTGGAAGGTTGCTTGGGACGCAGGTAATTGGTTACTCGATGATCATGTGGCTGGATTGGAGGTCAGCGGTGATGAACTATTCATATTAGGTAAGGATAATGTGCAAATTTATTCAGTAAGTGGCGGTTCATTTTCAACTTCGACCTCATTGGCGTCACTTACCCTTGGTGGTGAAGGCCGTAACAACATCCTTTGGCCATCTGGTAGCAGTCGCGCCCCGATGGATACTACTATCCTCATCACCGATGGAAGTGGAAGATTGGCAAAACTTGTGCCCGGGTCCACCCCGCTTCACCAGGGAATGCTCATCTTAGGGAGCGGACCTTCATCTGAAGATATGATTGCAATTGCTGAAATCGGTTCAAAGGTTTACGCCGCTAGTGAATATGCAATTGATGTGTTTGACAAACCATCGAGCACCTGGGTCCAATCATTACCATTTACTGAAATGATTTCTTCCTTGAGTACCTCAGGAACGAACCTTCTAGTCGGTATGGATGAAGATGGCTTGAATATCTACGATTCTAACTCACTTTCAACAGCCCCATTACATCTCGATTCAGCAGATGGCTTGGCCTCAGATTCAGTCACAGGAATTGCTGGATTCGGAAGTACGATAGTCACTACTCACTTTGGAGATGGATTATCATTAGTCAATTTATCAACTGCAATTCCTTCAATTACAACTTTCGGTACAAATGTCGATATCGATAGTGTTTGGCTAGACGATGTTGCAATAGTTGGGGGGATTGCCTATGCTGCATCGGAAAACAGTGGAATCATTAGACTTGATATCGGCACGGAGCAATTACTCAGTTCGTGGATATCTACCGGTGTGGTATACTCGCAGGAAATGCCACTTGCAATAAGCAATGATATTCTCAA
>CAUYXQ010000001.1:0-32980 GCA_963577015.1 Candidatus Thalassarchaeaceae archaeon | reverse complement strand
TGGTCAGCAGATAATCCATTTGGCTCCAGCGATGGTGGCTCAACCGATGATGGGTTCAGTTCAACCTCAACAGACGATGATGAGCCAACCGGTGATGCAACAACCGATGATGGGTTCAGTTCAACCTCAACAGACGATGATGAGCCAACCGGTGATGCAGCAGAGCGCAATGCAGCCACCGCAGCAAATGGCTCAATCTAATTATGTACAATCTTACGAACAATTGCCGGCTGGAGGAAGTTATGATTACAGCATGGGGACGCGCTATTTTGCTCCTGATGGCCGGATTTGGACCCAACAACCCGATGGCAGTTTCAGGTGCTGATTCGGGGCCAGATTTCTAGAGTGGCGAGGTGATCTTTGCGAATAGCAAGGTCGGCTCCACATTGCCGCATACGTTCGTTAGCCATACTCGCACTGCTGATGGCGATGATTTTCTCAGGTCTTTTTGCACCTTTTGCAATCGCTTGAATAAGCCCTTGTAGCACTTGCAATCCAGTGAATGGCGGCATAAAGTGGTCGAGCATGAGTACTTCTGGCTCAAACTCAGAAATTCTGGTTAGATAATCAGAAGAGTCCCTAAATTGACATAGATCCAGTTTTGTTATATCCACTCCACCCGAGATTAGTAGAGCTTCGATATCGAATGAATCCTCAAAGACGAGAACCTTCATCAAATCACTCTCACAACTCCTGATAATCCCACCATGGTAATGGGTCAAACCAAGTTTCATGACCGATAGGTCTGTCGATAAGCGGTAGTCCAAGAGTTGAAGAATCATCTAGCATAACAGTCAGTCCTATAGCAGCACAAGAACTTGGAAGGTAATCCTCGCCACTCTCACTCAATTCAATACGAATATCGTGCCCCGCAGGGATAACCACGTCCATCGGATTGAATTCCATCAACATGGTATAAACCTGTAAGGGGATGACCGGCTTAGCATCATAACCACCGTCTCTATATCGCAAATCCATGGTCGCATGACCAAGGCGTAAGTCATCGGTATCGTCATACATTGTTGCAAATATCTGACCACCATTACAGGTACTCGCACGTACCGATAGATGTAGGGTTGGCAATCCAGAGATATGCAATTCCTCTGAGGCTGCAGGAATAGTGAACTCGACCGATGATAGTGAACTGACCAATCCCCCTTGTCCTTCTGATTGGTCCAATGTTATCATTTTCCAACTCATGTCTGAAGGCGGCCAGGTCTCTTCAAGGTGCCATTGCCCTTGATTGGTTTGAACCGTTACATATGGCTCTGGCTCATCACCGATGCCCTTGAGATAATAGTGGAACCAACCGTAGAGTTCTACCGCCCAATCCATACGTGACATCTCTGGATAGGCCTCTGCACCATAGCCACTTCCTAAAGTTCCGTGTTGTGTGGGTTGGTCGGGATAATTATGAGCCCATTGGCCAGCGATTGCCCTTGCATTAATCCCCACATCTCGTAGTGCTTGATAGGTAGGGAATGCATGGTATGGGTCAACGTTCCAATCCTGTAATCCCCAGACGAGATAGACACTACCGCGATAATTCTCAAGAACATCTGGCAGATGCCTCCTTTCATCCCAGTAATCACTCCAATCAGCGCCACCAAATTCAGCCCATCCCCATGTGCTAAAGGGATTTAATGGCCCGATAATATCGTCCGAACAAAGACGCATATCATCGGTTCCCAAATCACTGGTAGCCGCTTGATATGCTGCATCATAACCCATGGCTCTAGCTTCGGAGGAACCATTACGATAGAACATCTCTTGCACTCCAATAGAACCAGAGATAGGAACTATGGTTTTCAGGTATTCACTTGGTTGTTGAGCCGCTTCCCAATTGGTGGTGCCAGCATATGATTTACCCATTAGTCCAACATTACCGTTCGACCACTCTTGCACTCCTAACCAGTCGACTACGGCTTGAATGCCGGTTTGTTCACCAAGTCCTTTTACATCTTGACAATGAGTTGATTCCCCAGTACCAAAGGTTGATGATTGGGCTAGAGCATAGCCATGTGAAATGAAATTCTCATAAAGCCACAAACCAACTCCACCATCTGGAATAGTATTTGGATTAGAGTCTCCTCCTATGCCTGGAGCACCTTCACCACCAAAGTCATAATACGGATGGATGGTCATTATCACTGGTACTTTTACTCCTTCAGGTACATCTGGTAACCAGAGTGCTACGTGCATTACCGCTGCTTCAGGATATCCAGCATCCTGCTCGGATAATGGTAGGTCAACCTCGACAAAGTGAGTGGAATAATCAAGCACTCCATACGGGCCTGCTTCAGGGAGTGTCGAACGGCTACCATTGAGATCTAGATTCAAAGTATGCCTTTGATCGATTGGAACTTCCCACCAATCGAGTTCTTGTTCAAACTTCTTGGCAAATTCACCGAAATTGATACCGAGAATAAGAAAAATAACCGCTATAACCAAACTTGCACCCAATAAAGCCTGTAAAGTGAATTGACTATTATCACGGAAAGTATCAGCGCTACTTTCCTCTTGCATCATCTGTGCCAAGCATGGCTGCTTGATGAGGCTTGTCTCATTCGGTCTCAGTGCTTGGTAAGGATTTGAACAAGGCGAGGCCATGAGCGAAAATCATCAAAGCCAAAGGTGCGTGAATCATTGGCATCAAGTCACTAACGGTAAACATCTCTCCCAATCCGTATTGAATCAACCACATAGTAGCAAGGCCAAAAGCCATCCCTTTGAGTTTTTTATCCTCGGTTTTGCTGGCGATAATCAGGCCGACTACGGCTACTGATAGCAGTAAGCCAATTTGCGCAGCATAGGTGTGCGATGCCCCTAGCGACATCGTAGTGGTTACTTGCCCCAGTCCAGTTGCCGCTTGACCAACGGTCAGAATAACTACTCCCATAACAGACCATTTTGCATATTTTAACAAATTTGTATTGACCACAACATCTTCGCTCATGCAAATCGCTGCTATGGTTGGCTTTTCAGCATGACTCTAAGGATGGGTTGAAATCAGACGATTTACAGGGTGTTTCATGCGCAGGGCGATGTTGGTGCTGTGTATTCTTGTATTGCTGCCCTTGCCTGTGGCTCAAGGCGGTGATGATGGCGATTGGCGCTCAAGAGAGGTCGATCCCAACACTTGGGAAGATGGACCGATACTCGAGGATAATAATCCTATGAATAATAACACATCAGGAAACCCTCTCATGCAAATCAATGTCAGTTATGTTCCCGGACACGGGCAATCGCGGGTTGAAGGTGAGATAATCATCGAATTATTTGAGCAGTGGGCACCGATTTCAGTCGAGAATATGATTGAGCACATTGAAATCGATCTTTATGATGACACTTTTTTCCATCGGGTAATAGACGATTTCGTCACTCAAGCCGGTGATCCGACTTGTAGGACAGTCGGAGCGTATCCCGTGACAACGCCTACCTGTGGTAGTGGAGGAACCGGAGAGACAATTCCGCTTGAGATTCATGAAAAACTCTCTCATGTCGATGGCGCTATCGGTATGGCCCGAGGTAATGATGAGGATAGTGCCGATTCACAGTGGTTCATCGACGAAACCGAAGCGCACAGTCTCGATGGTAACTATGCCGTATTCGGTATCGTCCGCGATGGCATGACCCATGTACGAGCGATCGCCTTGACGCCGACCTCGGACGACCCTACTGGTAGTTCGATTGATAACCCAGCATCTTCAGCAGGTAGACCCGTTTATGAAACTCGAATCATCGAGGTTTCGATGTTAGGAATTATCGCTTACCCCGAAGAGCCACCTATCGAAGAAGAAGAACCACCAATGGTTGAAGAATCGGTGTTACAATCATTGGTCAATGTTATGCAATCAGAAGCAGGCATGGGGGCTGGAATATTGATATTGTTGCTGATTATCCTATTGATGTTCCTGGCCAAAGTAGAACCGCCTCTAATCTTAGAACAGGAGATATTAGCCGCTAAATTGATCAAATGAAGAATCATTATCGATTGAAGTAATCGCCGAAAGTTCGCGCCATTACAGATGGACACAACTTCTTCAGGAAGTTTTGTCTTATGGCTACTTTACGAGAGGCCCCATTTTCAAATCGAGAACCACATGCGAGATTCCTGGCGAATACGATTTGACAATTTCTAGGTGCATTATCTCGGTTTTTCTATGGGAGTAGTTAGCAAAGTACTCTTTGGTTTGCTCAGGCCAAGTTTTCAATTCATGGTTATGAATATTCATGTGAACGTGAATTACCCCTCCTTTTGGTTTTAGACAATCACTGGCTAGTGACCACGTCTTTTCACTTGAAGGCAATAAGCCAAGAATCACCCTGTCAGCGATACCCTTGAGTTTTGGCATGGTGGTTTGATTATCGCCTTGGTGAATCGTGCATTTTCCCTCTACTGCATTTGCAGTCAATCCTTTTACTAGGCCTTCGATGCTTGCTGTAGTCATCTCACAGGCGTGGACTTGGGCTGCACCAGCCTTGGCCAAGAATGGCAAGGTGTAGTAACCGATACCAGCATAGGCATCGACGATAATCTCGTCTTTTGCCTCAATCTCACCCATCCGTATTCTCTCGGTGATATTCCCTGAGGAGAACATCACCTGAAAAGGGTCGAAAACATAGCTAATCCCGTTTTCGTAATGCTCGACATCACCTTTGTCACCGTGGAGGAGAATGGCTTTTGATCTGCGTGAAGAATCCTCTGCGACCGCTGCTTGTAAACCGATTCTATTCACCTTTAATGCGATTGTGACCGCTTGCCAATCGATGTCTTTTCGGCCAGCGAATGAACCCTCTGGGAAAAGAATGAGATCACCGATTTTCTGCCATTTCTGCGGTAGGTCCCCAATAGGTATTGCCATTCGTAAATCCTGTCGTGGGTCCGGTTTCCTTGGGCTAGTAGCAAACTCCTCATTTCTCTCTCCTGTATAAGTGGGGATTGCTATGCCGGATTCGAAGGGTTTTGGTGCTAAATTGGGGTTTAAATCACCGTTTTTTTTGAGATTAGCATAGATTGCAGAGGCCTGCTCCCGCAAGGCCCATACGAAAGGAGAACTCGGCATATTGGGGCCAAATCCAATAAGCGACATAAATGTCCCAGTCATGTAGGGGGCGTGGGCGTGAAGTCAAGAACAGTAATTATCTTCTCGTGCATCCTCTTGCTGCAGATTATACTCCCCTTTGTTGACGAGGTAGAGGCAGCTCCATCTGGTGAAGGATTTTTGATTTGTGATAATACACCAAATAATGGTGATAGATGTGATGATTATAATTCAGGTGCAGGCGATTTGACCCCTAATCAACCGGATTGGGTTAAGGCGGAATTCATCTTTGAGATGATAGATACCTCGACCATTGATATGAAAATGAATTGGGCGATTTATGAATTCGACCGAGCGACTCTCGGTATGGATGACAATGAATCTTTGACTGAAAATCTGACTTTGCTAGGGATGGCAAATACCTCAGGTGCTCCTGCTGATATGATTCGAAATATGTTCGACGAAAACCTTGGCGGCGATACGGTGAGAAATCAATTAATAGGATCTGTGAACAACACAGTTGCCCAATTATTGACCAGTTTTGGCAGTGTAGATTCAGTGGCAACCAATTATATCAATTCCTTTAATGACGGGGTTACCACCACAGAATGTTCAACCGATAAAACCACAGATTCATCATATGAAGGTAATCCTGGAAGTACGATATTCGACCCACCTATTTGCTTTTCCACCGATGCGACCGTAGATTTGGGTTCTTCGACCTTTAGTTTGGGCGATGTTCCACCCGAGGACTTAGAACGTGCTTTTCAAGGAATGCTGGTGATGGGTGCTGAAATCGATACCAATTTTTCGGTCTTTGCAGATTCTGGTTTTTATTCGACTTTTAGAATAATCCCACCATCGTATTCTGATGTGATTGCTGTCGATGGTAATCCGGGAACTGCAGCATCATATTTCCATACAGAGCGTTCGCAAAACATCAATACCGGATATTGGATTCTAAACAACCTCAATGGTGCGACCACGATGAACCGCACAGTTGAATTGACCATGGGTCACAAGGTGACACAGGTTACTCCGGGGGTTTCTATCGCTAGCACAGATCCTGGCATGGAGGTAAAGATAAGTCTCAATTTAGAGAACGAGGCTGAAGCAACTCTTGAAGTCGTGGCAACACTTTCACACATCGATGAAGCGACGATGACCAGTTGGGGGGTCAATCTTGTCGACAATGATTCAGCAGCATATATTCCATGGATTACTTCAGATGGAATCCGTATGGCATATCACAATGGTTTGATTCCCACCCTTGATGATCTGCTTGGCCAATTCGATATGAGTATGGTTGGCGAAGGCCTTAGTGCGGTAGTGCCCGGCACCACTATTTCGATGAGCGAGATGTCTTGGGCTGAGAGTAATGATTTACCGGGATATAGTGATGGCGGTTTGAACTATACCCATACCAATTGTCCAGATATGAATAATCTACCACCACAAACCCCGATTTACTTCTGTACAACCGGCCAAAACGCCATGAGTAGTGCTTATCCGATATATCTTCGTTCGGTTTCTAATCAAACCTTCGATATGCGATTACTCAATATGATTAAAGAAGCGATTCCTGAAGATCCCACCGGGCTTGTTGAAGCGATCGATGAAAACGATTTGGGGTTGGTGCTCGATGGTGGTCTGACCATCGATGCCTTACTTGGCGAAGGATTCCTCACCGACATGATGGCCGGAAGCGATATGCCCTCGGTCGACATTACTTTTGAGATCGTTTTGCCTAGTTGGATAGCAGCAGAATCAGAGAGTTCAACCATCACTTTGATAGATAGAGTGACTGGGGAGGATGATATGTCTTTGAAGTTAGGAGGCGCCGGTTCCTATAGTTGGAATCATCCCATTTGCCGCTCGAATAATGGGGTTTGTGCCAATCCTCCCGTAGAATCAGATGTTCTTTGTACCGCTTTGGAAAAGACCTGTGTTGTCAGTGAATTGAATTTTAATTTGGCTGCATTTGATATCAACGAATGGACTCAATCAATTTCAATCACCTTTTCACTCGACGCTTCGGTTTCGATTTATCGCGTGGTCGTGCCCGATGAGGTGCGAGAGAATCTTTCAAGTGAAAACGCGTCGATTGACCTCGAGGTATTGCCTGCAGATCTATTGAAATTAGTCCTCGATATTGCTGGTGGTCCCGATGTCAAAGAGAAATTCAACACCTCGATACCACTCGGTGATGATAATGAATTGGTGCTCGAGGTCTCCTCGGATGGATTTTCCAAATTCGCCGATGATTTAGGGCCGGCTATCACCACCATGTTACACCAATCCACTGAGGAAGTGATGGCAGAAAGCGATGGAATGATTACGGAATTTGACCTTTCCTCATTCCTAATCGCAACCACAGCGACGATAGGTACCCCCGGTGCTTCAATCAACGATTTGGAACCGATTTCATTTGGCATTTCTATTCCTAAAGTAACCTTCACCATCGGAGTTGCCAATGGTATTACCGGAATCACAAGCGGTGATCCAAAGATTTCGATAACCACCGATAATCTGCTGATCAATCCGATGCAGGAAATGCTGGGTAATATCGCACAGGGTATGGGTCGCGGTTTAATGATGGGTTTCGCCGATGTCTCATTGTCTGGAGTCTCTGCACCTGAGTTTCAGCAGGCCGTAGACCCAATCGATATGACCATTTACGAGCAAGCAGAACTAGATCTCGACGGTGTGCTGACTTTTACCATGCCAAAAGGAATCGTTCTCGCTGATTTCAGCACTGCGAGCGGCAAGGGTATAGCGGAGATAAACGATGAGGGCAGGCAGGTGATCACCTACCAAACCAAAGCATTACAAGCAGGCGATACCATCACTTTCACATTGACAGTAACCTGGGGTTATATCATCAGTCAAATTTGGATATATCCCGCTATCATGATTTCTTTTATCGTTTGGCGAGTATACAAACGTAAGCAAAAGAAAGCCAAGAAACTCGCAGCAAAAGCAGCGTTGCTTGATGGTAAGTCAAAGAAAGGTGGCCTCTCCGATTCTGAGTTCGCCAATATTGGCGGTTCCTATAGCAGCAGAGGAATAGGTGGTCCCGGTGAAGGCTCAGGCGCAGATGCATGGGCGGATATGGGTGGAAGCGGCTTTTCAGGCGGAGCTGTTGACCAAGAGTTGCTCGAACTATACGATTGATCAATGTAAGGCATCGTAGATACGTATCGCCAATGATTTTCCAATTCCTGGAGTTATCTGTAATTCGCTAATCGATGCGTGCTGAATCCCTTGCCGACCACCAAAATGACGCAGTAAACTCTGAAATTTCTTTGCGCCTAATCCTGTAACCATCGTCAATGGGTCACTCAGTCGCTGACGAGAGCGACGTTTTCTATGGAAGGTATTGACGAATCTATGTGCCTCATCACGAGCGTGAACCAGGACCCGCCCACGACCATCGAGCACTAAATCCGGTTTGTTGGGGCGGCTCAACGTCTCTTCTCTCTTTGCTAGACTCCCTAGTGGTAATCTATCCAAAAGACCGTGTTCTAGCAAGAGTTTTTCGATGATGTCAAGATGGGTATGTCCACCATCGATCAACAATAAATCAGGCCACTGATCTTGACGTTTTAACCATCGTTCAACAACCTCGCGCATCATTCGCAGGTCATCTATCGCTTCGCCTTTGACAATATATGTGCGGTATTCCTTTTTCGCAGGTCGCCCATTGCGCAATACCACAGCAGCACCTACTCTCTCCTCACCTTGCAGTTGTGCCATATCGAAACAGACGATGTGGTCAAGAGAATTAACCGCGAGTAATTTTGCTCCATCATCGGCTGCTCTTTGTTCGAGACTTCCCGCCCGCTTTCGACTGAGGTTGTCAATTTGAACGCTAGCATTTTGGTCGGCCATCTTGCGTAAAACCGCAAAATCCCCGCGCTGCGGCACTCTAACCTCGACCTTTCCCCCCCGCCTAGAGTCGAGCCATTTTTGTAAGACTTCGGAGATTGGAGTAGGCAGTAGTAGGAGTTTTGGTGGTCGACGTGAGGAATAATGGTCTGCGACGAAAGTGGAAATAGTCTGCCCCTGATCATTGTGATGAATCATCGGCCAGGTCTCCTGTCCCTTGACGATACCATCATCGGCGTGAATCACCACGATTGCCGCTAAATCGCCCTGAACTGCGATACCGAGTGCATCGCAGTCACGGTATACCGTAGATGCGATAATCTGCTGACTTAGGACAGTTCGTATCGCCTTGATTCTGTCACGACTGATGGCTGCAGCCTCGTAGTCCATCTCAGCACTGGCAGTATCCATTTCAGCGGCGAGTTCCTCTATCAACCCCAGAGCTTGTCCATCGAGAATATCTCGAGCACTTCTAACCCTCTGTGAATAATCTCCGACTTCGATGCACGGTCCGGAACAAAGTCCAATATGCATGGACAAGCATCCTTCTGGCAATAATTCCTTGCAGTCACGTAATCCCAAATGGCGTCTGAGTAATCCGATTACGGTTTTAGCAGCACCAGCGTTGGCAAAAGGCCCCCAAATCCATGAGTTCTTTGGTGGGTGACGGGTATAGAGCAAACGTGGAATCTCTTCTTTGGTTATTACTATGAAAGGATATGACTTGTCATCCTTGAGCATCGAATTATATCTCGGTCTGTGTTCTCTGACCAATTGGCGTTCTAATATCAAAGCTTCTTGCGGGTTGTTGGTGATTACGAAGTCAACATCTTCAGCAGCAGCGATTAGGCCTGGTATCATTGCCCGGTCTGGGTTCTTAGAGAAATAAGATTTAATTCTCTCTCGTAAATCGGTTGCTTTACCTACATAGAGTACACGAGAACTATTATCCTTGAATAGATAGACCCCCGGTTTGGATGGTAGATTTATTGCGCGCAACTGGACAGGCACAACCTAGGCATAAGGTCGTCTAACATCAATTATGGGATTTGAGCAATGATGGGAAAACGATACAATGACCATGGGATAGTCCCTACTATGACCGGTTCGTCCAGGCAGCGAATCTTGGCGTGGTTGGCCGCTTTTCCACCGAGCATGGAAAAAGCGTGGGATGTTCCACGCGGGATTTGCTTGCCTGGGATCGCCGAGGCGCTCGGGGTGGTGAGATCAGCACTAAATAGCCCGATTACCGAATTGCTCAAGGGTGAATTAATCAGTGAAAGAAAGGCCCACGTTATCGCTGGTGGTTCACGCAAGAGAAAGGTCTACCACCTTACTTTAGCCGGAAGAGAATCGGTTGGAGAGGCCGAAGTGAAAAGCAGTGAAGGTAAGGGAATATTGTATGGTAAGCCACCTGAAATCGTAGAATTGAAAGGCCGTAAAGAGTTCATCGATGGGTTGTTGTCACAGGGCGGGCGAAGAATAATCACCGGATTACCAGGAATTGGTAAAAGTGCGGTCTTAGCCGAATACGCCCGGAGATCGGTTGCTAAAGGAGGACGAGTTCGCTTTGCTACCGCTGTATATTTCAGTGATTTGTCCTCTCTTCTATCCGCTTGGGAAATCGAATATTCCAGTCCTGAGGCCGCATTGAAATCGATTGGTAATGAGACATTAATCCTAGATGGAATTCAGGAATTAAGTAGCAGGCATCTGTCTAAAGTCATCTCTTTTTGTAATAAGGTGAAGAATATCATTATCGCCAGTCGCCCACCTTCACCCTTTCCCGAAGATTTTGAACAGATTGAGTTGCCTCCGCTCGAAGTCGGCGATGCGATTGAATTATTACCTGAACATCTTGGAGATGGGCGGAAAATCATCGCTCAAAGACTAGGTGGCCATCCCCTTGCATTACAATTACACGACGAAAAATCCCACCTTCCCGAAGCGGGAGATGACTTGCTTCAATGGGTTTCGGATGTCGTATTATCTGGCTTGAATGAGGTTGAACTCAATTGCGTGGACAACATGGCCTTGTTACCCATTCCAGTACCCTGTGAAATGTTACGTGATCAAGACTCGATTGTGTTACTCGACGAAAGAGCCTTGATTCGGTGGCTAAACGAATCCGTAGAATTACAACATTTGCTGCGAAATGTTCGATTTGTCGACCTCGACCAAAACACATTTCGTGAAGCATTGGACTATTGGTGTGATTTGCCCGATGATTTGGCTCGATTGATTGAACTCCATCTTCGTGTGATCTGCGATGAGGATAGTGAATCTCATCTACTCGCGAATAGTGAGAAACTCTTGGTCGAGCACGATTCGGCCCTAGCGGTATTAATCGCGGATGCGCTTTTGCGCAATAGCACCCCTTCATTACATCGGTTAGCAGCTTTTATCGCCATCGAACGCGGGGAGAATGATATTGCCAAAGCGCATCTTCAGCAAATAGATGCTCCTGATTTGGATTTACGCTTAGCCTTACTAGAAGGCCGAATGGACGATGTTGAACGTATTGAATCTAAGGTTGATGACCAAGCGAGAATGGTGGTGGCCAAAGCGGTGCGAGCATTGGATGACCGTTTACCACGCCAAAAGCCGCAAGCCGACCTTGATTCAATTATTGAATCACTGGATATCTCCAAGCTAGACAGCGAGTTACGCCCTCATATTCTGGTGGCTCTATCTCACATCAGGCATGCGCAAGCTTTGCTTGAAGGTGACCGTGTCAAGGCTGCTCAAGTGAGAGATGAATTAGCCACCATTTCAAGTGTAAATGATCCTCAGGTGCAGATATTATTACTCAGGTCTGAGATTTCTGAACTTGAGGTAAACGAAAAATCCGTGGAAAAAATCCAACAAAGAATAATGAAAATCTCTGGATTAAAAGGCTTGATGCTCAGTCTTGCGCTAGTGGAAAAAGTAGAACCAACCGATGCAAATATGGCGTGCACAATATTGAAAACCATCCACGTTCCAGAAAAAAGATCACTGAAAGCTCTTACTGCATCGCGCCGTGTCGCAGCGCTGATATGGACTTGGCGAGCTTGGATCGGCGAAGGGAATAAAGTGGCAGCGATGTCTGAAGCAATCTCACTTTGGCGTGGTTCTGGCTGCGATAATGCTGCGCGTCAATTGACCAAGCAATTGCACGAGTTGCTGTGATTAGAGTTCGGCTCCAATCAAAGTCCTAGTGTCAATAATTCCTTCGATAGGTCGAATCTTTTCGACTATGGTTTTGGTCAGGGTGAATTCATCATCGCTTTGAATACGAGCGATTAAATCGAATTCTCCGAATAAAATCCACTTATTGGTGACGTATTCAATCTCGTCCAGAGCATCTCTGACAAATTGTTCCTTACCGGGTTTGGTTGTTATCAATACGAATCCTATGGCCATTTTCTCACCTCAAACATCGACAGCGATCAAAGTCTGTGTATCTTTTACTCCACCTATTTGTCTGATATCATTCATCAGCATCAGGGTCAAAGAATTTGAATCGGGTGCGGAAATCCTTGCAAGTATATCGAATTTCCCATATAAGGCATGAAGTTCTTGGACAGAATCCATTTCAGTTAAACTGAGATAGACATCGCGCTCACATGCAGGTTCTGTTTTGAATAGAACAAAGGCATCAGGCATGGTACGGCCACACGCATACCCTTCTTGATGATACCTCAGATATTTCTTCGCTCACAGAAGGCAAACACTTGAATGATAACGGCATTCACGATAAGGTATGCAACGACGTGATGGTACGAAAACGTATATTCTCGTTTTGCTGGTTTTTCTCTCTTCTCAGGCGAACACAATTGCCTCTGCTTCAGATGCGCGTAGCACCCAGACTTGGTCTGGAAATATCGTGCTTGGGGTCGATTACACAATAGATGTAAACGATGAATTGATAGTTTCCGCTTGTAGTAGTATCTCGATGTCGAGTGGAGTGAGAATTTACGTCGAAGGTCTACTGACAATTGAAGGAACCACTGCTTGCCCGGTAAGTATCACCAGTGATGGCAGTGGCGATCATGAAGGAATCCAGTTCAATTCCTCCTCAAGAGGTGGTGTCAGCCATATCGAAAATGCCACCATTGATAATGCAAAGTATGGGTTGACGATATACGATAGCGACCCTTTTATCGCAAATCTAACCCTCAATAATCCTGATGACGTCGGTATTGATCTCTTTAATTTAGCGAATCCAACCATCAACGATTTAATCGTATTTGGAGCTGGCCAAGACATCATTTCCCCATTATATTGGCGTTACGGAATAGGGGTCTCAATCGGTGCTGAGAGTTCTCCAATTATCGAAAGAGCACATTTCAGTCAACTCAAGACCAGCGCCATCAATGTCTGGGGTGAATCGACCGGAATAATCAGTGATGTGTTGATAGAGAATGTAAGTGGTAATGCCTTAGCAACTGTTTCAGGCATTTGGCTCGAGGATAGCAATACCATATTCTCCAATATCACTATTGAGAAGGCTGAATATGGCGTGGTTGTCAAACACATCGATGACGATATTCGAACCTCGCCAGTCTTCACCGATTTGAGCATTTCCGATGCGACTTGGAAAGGGTTATGGGTCGAGAAGAGCGACCATAGCAATTATTCCAATTATTTACAAGCGACGATAACCGGATTGAACATCTCAGGTACTGGCGGCCCGAATAGCAGCATTCCCGGCCATGCTCTCGCCACTATCGAAATCAATTCAACTGGAGTAAATATCTCCGATGCTCACCTCTTCGATAATGAGGCTGTTGGGCTTGAATTATATTTCGTCGACAGTGTATCTTCATTCAGCGATTTCCTAATCGAGAATACAGGTAAGGCCGGTGGTGGAGCGCACAGTGCTGGTATCGCCATACGCTCTAGTTTCTTCGCCGCTAGTTTTGATGATATCGAGGTGAGCGGTTCCCCTGGACCTGGAATTCACAGCGCTTCTGGCGGTGGCATGCAAGGCAGTGATTGGTATCTGCACGATAATGGTGAAGATGGTTTGTATCTAGAACGTTCTACCGTCGTCGTCGATGGTATGATCCTGGAGGATAATAGTGAATCTGGCGCATTTGTTTTTGATGCTAGATATGTTCTTTTCAGCAATCTTTCCTCTACTGGTAATGACGAGGCAGGCCTTTACTACTATCTCTCGAATGATTTAGAGACTTCATCAGGTGATGTCTCTTGCATCAACTGTATATCAATCGCGGATCAGCGCGGGATTATTATCGAGGATTCAGTTGATATCTGGCTCGATGGAATCGAGGTTCACGATCCGACTGAAGGTGCGGCTATCTCGGTAAATAATTCTGGACTAAGCGGCACAAGAGGGGGTAGCTTCAATCTTGAATCTGTGAAAGTATGGAGCAATAATAGTGGCCCAGCTATTGAGATAATGGCTGCTGAAGGTGTTTTTGATGGCATGGATCTCTACGGAAATCACGAGGGATTGTATTGGGATGGAGACCATAATTTGGAGATGGTTTCAGAGTTGAGCAATGCAAATTTATCAGGCTCTGCTTGTTTGGTGATAGCAAATCACGATCAGATGACCGGATTTGGTAATAGAATAACCAGTGATTGTAATGGTGATTTGAGTTTTGTTGATTCCGAGGTAAACTGGTCTGCACTTTCGGATTCTACAGCAAATCACGTACTATCGTTGGACGCCGATAGTCACCTGCACCTTCACAAGCCTGGAGCAATCGATTTCTCACTTGCTTCTTTGGCCCCTGGCTCATTCATCGAAGAGGCCTACGATATCCATCTCTGGGTGATTAATAATTGGAGCAATGGCTTACCTAGGGCAGACATCGATGTCTCTTTCAGTCAATTGGAGACCGCTTTTTCACAGCAGGCCGACGTTCATGGATACATCTTACTTGAGGATTACATCGGTAGGAAATGGTTTGATAGCGGGGTAACCTCAACTACCGAAGTAGCGATAGATTGTTCATATGATGGTGTGAGTAATACCACAACAATCATCCTCGATGGGGATCATTATTCTTTTTGCACTCTTCCATTGAGTAATCAGGCACCAGTGATAGATTGGCAAACCCCAATCGACCAATCTATATTCTCTTCCGGCCATGCTGTGATTTTCAACGCCAGTGGCTCTAGAGAATTGGAAAATGAGTCGATGACCTTTACTTGGACCAGTAGTCTTGACGGCCAAATTGGCACCGGATCTATTTTTACTGCAAATGATGATTCAGGCCCAACTTTGAATGATGGCGAACATCTCATCACCCTTGAGGTATGTGATATGAGCAGCAATTGTGCATCTGAACAGCGCGGCATCGAATTGGCAAATCAGCAGCCGATAGTCGTGGTTCAAACCACTCCCGGCCAGTCGGCTTGGGGTAATTTGCGCCTACCGGTGACTGCGGATGCATTCTTCGATCTCAGTGGAATTAGCGACCCTGAGGGAGATGCTCTTCAGTGCAATTGGAACCATCCCGGCATAGATAGCGCTTCGGTTATCATGGAGGATTGCCTTAATACAACCATGAACTTTTTCACTGTAGGACAGATGAGTTTCGATCTCACTTTATCGGTATGCGATGATGTTAACCCTTGTGTTGAATGGGTATTGGCAATCGAACTTTACAACGAGTTACCGTATAGTGATTTCATCATCACTAGAGATGATAATTATTCGCAGAATGAAGTTACTTTGAGCAGTACTACAATCGACCCTGAAGCAAACGAAATATCCTATACTTGGACTTCAAACTTGGATGGGATATTGTCTCTAGGATCATCTTGGAGTGGCCATTTATCACGCGGTGAACACATCATTACTTTGATGGCGGGTGATGACCAACCAGAACACATCAATCAAACAGCAGACAAAAGCACTGTCTTGCAGGTTGACGATTCTTCCCCGCGGGCGATATTTGCATCACCTTCGCCGACGGAGGCCTACGATAGTTCTGACGACATCGAATTCAACGGCAGTGATTCCGGTGATTGGGATAGTCATTGTCCCACCTTCCCCGCGGGTAATTATTATTGTAATCCGGTCGAAACCGCTGCTGGAAATCAAATACTAATCGTCAGTTGGAGCAGTGATGTCGACGGGGTGCTAAGCACTGGTGCAAGTAATCCGTTTATCTTTAATCATCAGCTTTCAGCCGGTCTACACAATATCACAATGGCTATTGACGACGGGGTGAATTCGGTGGTGCGTAAGACCATTCAAATCGATGTCGACACCTCGGCGCCGACTCTTATATTGGTCGATGATTTAACCGCTCATGGTTATCATTCAGATGAGATTATTCTCATCGATGCCCGGAATAGTATGGACGCTGACGGTGATTCTTTCACCATGACTTTGACTAGTGATCTAATGAACGAAACCATACTTTCGTCAGTCAGTACCGGCGTTGTCCATCAGATAATCCTTGCAGCCGGTGTTCATCAGTTGACTTTTAACTTGACAGATGAAAGTGGAAAGTCCCGTATCGTCATAATGCAGGTACAGGTGATTGAAAGCGACCCCCATGCGATTATTTATTCCCCTAGTGAAGCTCAATATTTCGACCCAGGGCAAGGAATCCTCCTCGATAGCAATGGCACAAAAGATGCTGATAACGATATTACCTTTAGAGAATGGCGGCTATGGAATGGCATGGGTTTTACTCGTATTTCTGATTCTGCCAGTGATGAGATTACGTTGGACCCTGGCCCCCATCATATCTCACTCTATGTCGAGGATAGAAGAGGAGGCTCAGACGAATCCCATGTCAATATCACCCTTGGTTATAGTTCGCCTAGACTTTCCAATCTCGAGGTTGACCGCACTTTATTTGTACCCGGTGAATTGGCTTCAATCGAGGTAAGCGTCAAACTCGATGATGCAGACGGCACCACAAATATCGTTATCGCCAGTATCACACATGGAATACAGACTTGGGAATTCAATCTCAGCGATGAAGATGAAGATGGCATTTGGACGGGTAACCTTGATTTTACTCCGGACACAGGTGGTCGGCCTTATCTGAAGGTTACCGCTATAGATGGTGAGGGTGATGACGCCAAAACCGATTCCATCACTTTGGAGATGCGGGTCGAGATTAACGATGAGATCAGTAGTGCTGTGATCTATACCAGTGCTGGAATCAGCGGTTTGTTATTGGTGGCGATTCTAACGATTCTCTTTATTCTACGTAAGAAGAAAAAACTTGCAGATATGGAGATGATAGATGATTGGGGGGTATTCGGCATGCCTGAAGATACCCACGAAAAAACACTTGAGGATTTACCAGAAGGGCCTGAAGTGCCAGAAGAGCCCGTAGAACCGCTTTCAGGGCTTCTTTAGTTGCCAACAGAGGTATTATACCCTATTGTGGTTCAACCGTGGACATGCGCCCTATCACTAAACGCAGTGTAGCCTGTCTTGTAACCGCCTTATTTCTGGTATCAGCGATACCCTCTGGAGTGGCTGCAGAAGAACCAGCCGAACATTATGCTTTCGGCATTGAATACGATTGGTCATATCTAGACGACGATGCTACCGCTCTGTCTGGCATTTCGATCAAAGATGTCCTCTTAGATATCTCTAAAGCGGCTGATGATTCAGGATTTGAGTTGCTTCTTGCCCAAGAAACCACCGGAACTTCTAGTATAATATTAGACCAATATGTTGGTGCTGATACAACTTACACCTTCGGTGGCGCAGATGTACCTGCAACTCCACATTATACCCAACTCACCGTCCGTCACGGACTGATGGCTGATGCCGCGATTATGACCGAGTGGCATGATAGTTCAGCTTCTTGGGATGTCACATTTACCGCAGATTCTGAGAATATTCTGGTGATGGATATTCTCTATGTTGAATACCGTAATGCCGACAATAAGATGATGGGAGCGGCAATAGACCAATCGATGACCTTTACCCAGGGACTCGAATTGGGATTGATTGGTACAATAACCTCGGAGGCATTTACCGATGAGGATAGCGGCGAGCAGCACGCTGCAGCATCACTGCCCTTGGATGTTTCAATCGGAGTCGGAATGACTTATGAGATTGTCAGTAGCCACGCAGATTTACTTCTGGGTGAAGCCAGTGACCTGCCAAATGCGTTGAAGGCACTCAATGCAGGAGAGGCACTGGAATGGGAGTGTAGCACTGATATAGAGAGTAGTGAATCTTCAACCGAAACCGAAACCTATACCGAATGGGATGAAGATGACGAGCAAATAGAAGTCAGTGAAGTAATAACTCGCATTAAGGATCCTTGTGAGAGTGTGACCGGCGATTTCTCGACCAAAACCTCACTCAATATCCAGGTCAGTGGTTTACCAGCCGAAGAATTAGGTTTTCCAGCCGGAGATTGGGATGTCAATATCATCGATTCGATTACCGATAGTGGAACCTATGATAAAGATGATTTCAGACATGGGGGCCACTTCTCGTTGGAAGATGGTTCTGCTCAAACCCTGACCATCGATGGTGAGAGCATGGAGGTGCTTCAAGCAGATGCTTCACCTTTCCCCTTTGGCTTTGAATTATTGATGGATAACTCAATGGAGGCGGCGATTGAAGGAAGCGATGATGGAATGACAATTGCAGATATGCTTACAGACACAATCCTTCAGGAAGTTGGTGATGAATGGGCTTCGAATTTAGCAGAAACTAATGATGATGGTAATATGAATAATGAATATTATGACCGGGTTATATTCACATGCGATGATGGAGAAGAGTTAACTGAATGGCTGCGTGACGGTGATAATTACTATGACCGTGTCAATAACGGCTACCCCGAATGTAGTGATAATTCCGATGAAGGTCGGGAAAGGGTCAAGGTTAACTTTAATTGGCATGAATGGGAAGATAGTCCCACAACTTACATTGATTTGGAAAATTATGCTGATGACGACGATGATCCCGCTAAAGATATGGAAAACGCCCACATACTCTTCTCAATGAATTACGCAGATACTTCAATAACAAATAATACCAATTCCTCTGATTACATTTTTACAATAGAAGGAAGTTACGAGCAACTTGAGTTGAGAGACTTATGGCCGGAATATGACTACAGCTCAATGTACCCTGAAGGAATCGGTGGTGATATTTGTCTCACTGTGAGACTGTTTGCTGAAGATTATACTCTCGTCGCTACAGGAACCGATTGCGCTTGGGTTGGAGACCACCCGCCTACAATAGACCACATTGATTTCGAATCAGAAGGTAGTGATTCCTTTACTGGAGATATTCGCGTGTGGGAGTTACAACAAGATGCTGATTATGAAATCAATTGGCAGATGAAGAAGTCTGACGGTACCTCTGTCGATGCCGGTTCCTTTGTTGCATCAGATAGCTATAATTTTGAGGCGTATGCAGATGAGGATAGATGCGATGAGAACGACGACGGAATCGACGATAGCGATTGCAACATACTTTCAGGTGATCTCAACGGCTGGGGCGAATATTGCATGACCGTAGATGTCAACTTGGTCGGCGGCAATGACAATCCATTGGCGACTCGAGAAAGGTGTAACGATATACAACAAGAACCCGAGCCAAGCCAGAAGTTGATTGACTTAGCGATGGCATTCGAGCAATCAACCCTTGAAAATGTCATGGACAGTTTCGAGCAGAACCTTGATAATCGCCTCGAAAAATACGAGGAAGATTTCGCATACGATGACGGCGAAATCTACACTCTATGGTCGAAGGCAGAAGGTAAAGTTGTTGGAATACAAATACTAGCACAGCATGCGGATTCAGGTAATCTATACACCTTAGTTGGCCCTGAATCTAACATCTATCCTGCAGCACCGGTGCCAATCCATGTGGTTTACTTCTCAGGAACTGCGGCAATCGCCCAAGAGGCGGAGATTGTTGACGACACCACCCTCGAGACTTTGGTCGACTTAACCAAGCACAATACAGCAGCGGTCGATGCGGTCGCTGCGGGTCAGGACCCCAGCGGTGTAGACACGAGTGACGGCGCTAATGATGGAACTGATGATATTATTAAAGCAGCTGGAGATGAAGGCCTATTGCCCTTTATCTCACCAGTGGCTACACTGGCGATGATTGCTTTTGCCGGAATGTTCGTTGCTGTTCGTCGTAAGGACTGAACCACGGATTGATTGAAACCGATGATTGGGGTGCCGCATCTATGCGGCACTCCAAATCATTGCGCTTGCTGCTTCATCTGCTGCAGTTATTGCTGTTGATTTCCCTGATTGGGGCCACAGCGACTCAGACTTGGTCATCGATAGCATTTGAGGTTCAGGCTACCGACGGTGCACCAACAGGATTCCGCGAGAATTGTTGTACTCCCTTTGGCATCGGAGCGGAATTGAACATCTCCCAAAACATATCCGATGTAGATATGAGTTTATCAGGTCCAACCGCTATGGCTTATTGGCAGAGTAAACGTGTAAATGAAGTTGAAGAAACTCAAGATGAAAGGGAAGATGAACTTTGGGGCAATAATTCCTACAATCTCAGTGAGGTTCAGACTGGTTTACCACAAGGAGTGAAGATTGTAACTGCAATTTCGGCAGTTGTATTGTTTATTCATTTGCTAGGTTATCAACGTAGATGGATACCAGGATTAATCTTGAATTTCGCTTTATTTGCACTGATTGTAGCATTTGTAATAATGCCGACATTAGGATGGTTTGGAGGATTCGATGTTGAATCCAAGGGAACTGGAGGTGGATCACTGGATTTAGAGCATGAACAAATATTCACAGATTTCAACTTGAGTAGCGAATCTTTAGATTTTCACTTCAATGTCAGTGGTTTCGATTTGGCGATGGGCAATGAAAGCGAGCAACAACATATCATGACAAATTTGACCTCAGCAGATATCGACCACATGGCCTTCATCGCTTTTGATGGTTCATTCAGTCTCACCTTCACGCCGCTGGTGCAGGATTTGATGATGATCTGGCTGGTGGTATTCACTCTAATGCCATTGGCATTGATTGTAATCGAAAGGGTAGAGATAGATTTACCCTCGCAACTAGAGGAGTAATAATTCACTTCTGCTCGGGAATATCGCCATTCAGAGAATCGGGATTACCGTCAAGCGCACCCCATTCTGACCTAGTGCGATGTAGACCGACTCGTTTGAAGTAGAGGAAGCGTAGATTCTTCCAACCATCGCCCCAAGTATGTATTTCTGCATCGCCAACCCGTGGCCGATAAGGCACTGAAATCTCAATTGCCTTTTTCTTGCCAAGATGTTTGCGCGCTAGTATTTTCATCTCTTCAGAAAGTGGCATACCATCATTGGTGGGGCGCATCTTTGGATTATCGAAAATATTCTTTCTAAAGACCCACATGCCAGATTGGGAGTCCTTTATTCCATAAGCAAAAAGCATTCTAGCATTGAATGAAAGCATCCAATTACCGAAGCCGTGAATTCCAGACATAGATCCGTCTTCGGCTAGGGTAAGTCGGTCACAGGTAATGAAATCCAATTCATCATCCAGTAGCCTTTTTACCAACTTCGGTACCACTTCTGCTGGATAGGTGCAATCAGCGTCCATGGTGACGATTATATCGCCTTTGGCGATATCAAAACCGGACCTATATGCGCGACCATAACCCTTGCGCGGCTCGATGTGCACCCGGGCTCCTCTTTCCAGTGCGATCTCTCTGGTCTTGTCGCTACTATTGCCGTCGACAATCATTATTTCGAGTTCCTTACACCAGTCTCTAGGTATCGAATCGATGGTCGGCCCTACGGCTTCTTCTTCGTTCCGAGTGGGTAGGATTACAGTTACACTAACCGGTAGCACTTCAGCCATGAACTTGGCCAACTTCACGCACATCTTGAAGGCTGTTATCCAGCGTATCTATGAACGTCGAACTTCTGGGGTGGCATGAGAAGCATGCATATCGTCATGTTGTCCGCAGAATATCCCCCAAGATGGGGCGGTATGGGCTCAGTTGTATTCCACCTTGCAGGTCATCTGGTAACCCGGGGTCACGAAGTGACGGTAATCACCCGTAATGGTGCAGGAAAACCACCTACACAAGAGGGGGTTGAGGTAATCGAAGTCGGTTGGGCGCGCCTGCCGATGGCTTTTACTCGCAGTTATGGCCGAACTGCGTTGAGGGCACTCAAACGCTTACACCGGCGAAAATCGATCGACGTAATTCATACCCACCTGCCTTTGATTTCATGGACGAGTTCTCAATTCAAGAAAGTGCAGAAAGAGATAGCACCTGTGGTCAGCAGTTTACACGGCTCTTGGCTTGGTGAACGTGATGGTATGAAGTTGGCAGCAAAATATCGGGAAGCCGCTACTTGGAGAAATCCTAATGATTTGGCGATATTACTCACTGGCGGCTGGTATGCGCGTTATGAGCGCGCAGGAGTATTGCACTCAGCAGCATGTGTGGCCAATTCATTAGCTACTCGCAAAGATTTTATCAAGCGTTACAAACCAATGGAAAATTGGCGTTGTGAAACCGTTCTTTGGGGGGTGGATCACTTGGTATTTCATCCATTGAATAAAGACGATGAGGATTCACAATTGGCCCACGAAGCAGTACGAATGAAGTATGATTGTGCCGATGAGGATGCACTGCATGGCAACCCTGAAACCAAGACTCCGCTCATTCTAGCGGTAGGGCGTCTTGTCGCTCGCAAGGGCTTTTTGACATTATTGCGAGCGATGCCAGCGATTCTCGCTAAGAACCCCGCGGCAAAATTGGTAATCGTCGGCCGCGGTCATATGAAATCTAAATTGATGAAACAAGCCAAAGCGCTCGGGGTTGCCGATGCGCTGAGTATTGAGAGCGGCATGCCATTTGCCGACCTTGCCCAATTATTTCGTTCCGCAGATGTCGTAGCCTATCCTTCATATTATGAGGGACAGGGTTTGATTCCTCTCGAAGCGATGAGTAGCGGCACGCCGGTGGTAACGGTAGATAACGGCCCCCTCCCCGAGATGGTCGATAACAGCGTAGGGGGGTTATTTCAACTTGGAGATGCAACGGATTTGGCAAAGCAGGTCAACGAGTTATTAGCAAATCCCGACAAAGTGAAACAAATGGCTGAACTCGGACGTCAAAGAGTCCTATCTTCCTATACGTACGAGCACAACGCCAAGGATTTTGAATCGATTTATTTTTCAGTCATCAACCGATGATGCCTGACCGAATTGCTCATGTCCAATAGCACGGTAGCCCGCTCATGGGCGATTTGCTAGAGGCTGATGTCTTGGTCGAGAAAGACCATCATCTGCTCAATGTCTTATTGGCAGCAACTTTTGCAGTAGCGGTCGCATTTTTGATTCTCGCATCGATGTTCGGAGTGATTATGCTCAAAGATGATGCAAACGCACTACGCAGCGAAGTAAAAAGTGGCGACTCTATCGAAATCGAATTCGGCGAGCCGATTTACATGCCTCGGCATGAGGAATGCATCGACATGGATAACGGTCAAGATGCAGAGTATGCAGGATATGGAGTTGGTTACGAACCTTCACTTTCAATTGATTCAATGGGCAATATGCAAATCACTGCTCACAAGGATTTACGTTGGGGCGGAGAAGGAACTCCATTTGGGCCTATTTTAGGAGGTCCAACCGATACTTGGTATGCTTGTGAAGATGGTGAAATGACCTCTTGGGATTACTGGGCATCTTGGTTCTGGGTTTCAACAGATAATGGTTCTACATGGAGTCATGGCGATAGTTTCGAGCCAACACCTGGAAATCTTGTGAATTCAGCCATTGGTTCAGTTACCGGTGGTGGCTCAGAATGTCTAGGCGATGAAGGAGATATTGCAGTTGATAATAACGACATGGTATACTATCTGGATACTACGTTAGAAGACAATTGGTGGCACCGTTTTACCAAAGGCGGTGAATCATACGAGATGGGTTCGGTTTGTCAGAGAATGAATACTATGGCTGCTGACGACAGACCGTGGGTCGCTGCTCAAGGCGATGGAATAATCCACTATCTTGGCAATTCAGGAGCAACACCCCCTGAATGCTCTGGAGACGGTGGTCGATATTGGTACTACCATTCTGAAAATGGAGGTAATAGCTTTTCCCAGTGCTTTGCAATGCCTGGTGGATGGTCAACAATATCCTCAGAAAAGGAGGGCTCTTACGTTTATGTGGCCCAAGAAGATGCAGATTCAAATTCGGGGTCGGTTCAAATTAGAATCAGCGATGATTATGGAAGAGGAACTGGACCGGGGCCATCAGAGGGGTCTTGGGAACCTCCAGTGGCACTTGGTCCAAGAACTGGAAATTGCCCAGAAGGATATCCGGTTGTCAATAACAATGAAGCCGGTACAGTAGTTGTAGTCTGGGCCGATTGTGGTAATGGAGACGTTGGCGCTTGGGATATGCAAATGGCAATATCATACGACCATGGTGAAAACTGGTCCGATAGTTGGAGTATCGCGCCTGATTGGGGAGAAAGTGGTGGCATCACAATGTATCCATTCGTTTCAATTAGTGAGAACAATATGGTTTCAGTCGCATGGTATGGCTTGGAATATGGCGATGATGGTTATACTGAAGGCGACGAATGGTATCTGATGGTAGGTGCGATTTACGAACCTCATACTGGTGATAATTTCGTATGGCAAATAGCAGATCCAACTCCTTTGCATATTGTAACCGCATACGAGCAAGCAAACAACGATGTACATGCATTGCACGATTTCTTTGAAACCGTGCATTCACCCGATGGCGATTTGATTGGTATTGCATATCAACAGAACATCGGTGAACATCCATTTGAGGATAACGAAGAACAACGCTATATCAAGTTCGTCAGCGGTGAGGTCCTTTCACTAATTCCAGAGCCGGAGATTGTGGAAGAGCCACCTACTTCTCTGATGGTCGATTGGGTTGCAACCGATGAGACTTAAGGGCGTTCTTTTTACTAGGATTAGGTTTATCGCGCACCATGCGCATGAGGGTGTGGTTGGCGATATTTGTCGCTGCAACGTTATTGAACCTCGCTCCTTTAGCCGCTGCCGATAACGATTTAGCCTCTTCCGAGTTGTTGCAAGATGGCCAATCGGTCAATGGAAATGTCGATAATGACGGCGATCCAGCTGATTGGTGGAAGATTTACACCTATACTGGCGATGTATTGACGGTGGATGTTTCCTCAACCTCTACCGCATGGGATGGTGGCTACACTGGCAATGTCAAACTGACCACACCTAGTGGTAGCACCCTTGCTGGAGAGAATTCAATCGAAGATGGTTCATCTTCAACCTCGCTTTCAACGACTGCAGCATTTGCCGGTTGGATACATTTACGAGTATATTCCGAGGACTCATGGTTCGCCGATGGCTTTGACTATTCCCTTTCTCCATCTCTCGACAAATATAATCGCGATAGCGATGATGATGGCTTCATAGATACCGAGGATGATTGTGACGATAGTGCAGGAACTTCAACCAATGATCGTCTCGGTTGTGTTGATTCTGATTCAGATGGATATTCCGATGGTGATAGCACATGGGTAGCACACCCGGATGGCTTTGCAGATGCATTCCCCAGTGAAAGTAGCCAATGGCGTGATAGTGACCGCGATGGCTATGGCGATAATCTCGACGGCTTCCAAGGAGACCACTGTCTCGATCAAAGAGGTGTCTCATCTTTGGACCGCTACGGCTGTATAGACTCTGACCTAGACGGTTGGTCCGATGCCGACCCAAGCGGGCAGAATAGCAGCGCACCTTGGCCAGCACATCCCGAGGGCAGTGCCGATGCATTCCCTTTCGAAAATAGTCAATGGAATGATACCGATGCTGATGGCTACGGCGATAATTGGGCTGATGTGACCACCAATTCAACCCGAGAGAATTGGTCTATCGGTCAATGGATAGACAATGCTTCGCGCCCGGACTCCTGTCCCTTTATCACCGGATATTCCAATCTAGATCGTTACGGCTGTCCCGATGGTGATGGCGATGGTTGGTCGGATGGTGATGACAATTGGACCAGTGCCAATGGTGCCGATGCTTTCCCTTCGATACCCAGCCAGTGGTCCGATGTCGATGGCGATGGCTGGGGTGACAATCAAACCCTAGGTGCAGAGAGGGTTGATGATTTCATCGACAACCCCACTCAATGGCGCGATGGCGATGGCGATGGCTGGGGCGATAACTACACCTATGGGGCAACCCAAGTCGATAAATTCCCTGTTGATAGCAGTCAATGGGCTGATTCTGATGGTGATGGTTTTGGCGATAACATCTATGGCACCACTCCAGATAATTGCCCGGATAGCAGTGCTGAGGAAGTGGATAATGGTTGGATAAGTTGGGCCGATCGTCATGGTTGTAGAGATTCGGATATGGATGGATATTCCAACCCTGATGCCCTTTGGATTTCCCATCCCGATGGATTTGCTGATGCTTTCCCTGACGATGAATCTCAATGGCGTGATTCCGATGGCGATGGATATGGTGATAATCTCGAGTATTTCGATGGAAATGCATGGCGTGAGGCTTGGCGGGGGGATGGTTGCTTGTCGACTGTCGGCAATTCATCCTTTGACCGCTGGGGTTGTCCAGATAGTGATGGCGACGGTTGGTCTGACCCTACTTTACATTGGTTAGCCAGCCCGGCAGGAAGCGCAGATACTTGGCCCGAGGATGACAGTCAGTGGCATGATAGCGATGGTGATGGCAGAGGTGATGCTCCAACTGGAACCGATGCCGATGTCTGCCCCGATACCCCTGGAACCTCTGTCGGCTCGAGAGAGGGCGGCGATAGATGGGGTTGCCCAGATACCGATGGCGATGGCTGGTCCGATCTAGGAGATACTTTCATCCACGAGCCGACACAGTGGCGAGATAGTGATGGCGATGGCTTTGGTGACCAAATCAATGGTCACGAAGCTGATGCTTGCCCGCTACAAAGAGGCAATTCAATCTTCGATCGCATGGGTTGTCGAGATTCAGATGGCGATGGTTGGTCGGACCCAACCGAGGATTGGCAAGCAGCACCTTGGGGTACCGGTGATGCTTTTCCAAATGATAGATTTCAATGGCTCGACGCCGACGAGGATGGCTTTGGCGACAATCCCCTCGGTTCTGCTCGCGATGACTGTCCAGAGGTTGCCGGCAGTTCGACGCGTGACCTCCAAGGTTGTCCCGATAGCGATGGCGATGGCTGGTCCAACGAATATGGTGGTTTTGCCGCGGCTATCGCCGGACTTGGTGAGGACCCGGCTGGAAGTTTGCTAAGTTACATGCTATTAGGTGGGGCGATAATGCTTGGTGCATTAGCCGCAGCAGTGGTAAGGTTACTGCGGGGCGATGAGTCATTCAGCGAGGAATCCCTCAAAGATAAGAGTGTATATGAAGCGGTATATCAGCAACAACCCGTTCATCTTGAATCTACCCAATCAGCCGGCGAGGGAATACATGAAATCGTTGACGATCTCTTTCAAGGGGGTGATGGCAATGCGTGAGTTCAAGGCCATATTACTGATTCTTCTAGTGCTATTTATTCCACCCAGTGCTGCAGAAGAAGAGACTGATGCATTGACGGCAGCAGGCTTTGAAATATGTGAAACCTGTATCGAAGTGACCACACTTGGCGCAGAACAATTCGGTAGAAATGACCGGGTGATGATAATTCTTCATATCACTTCGCAGGCTAGTGATGCCAGTCTTATTCTCAATTTACGAGGGACACAAGGCTATATGACCGTCGATGAGCAACGGGTTGAGACCTTTTCCGATGAGGGCGAAGGGCAGAATTTTCAAGGTATCGCTAATGTGAATATGACTTATGATTCATGGCAAGAGGGCGAACATACCATCATACTTGAGATCACAGACCTCTCGGGAAGGTCGTTGCGTATTATCGAACTTGGTACCTTTGATTTGATGCCTGCACTACAAACCCCATATGTTTCATTGCAATTATCGGCAAATGGTTGGCTAGAAACCGGTGATGACTGCTTGATAACTCGGGTTTTCGCCGACGAAACCGGACCTAGATGGGGTGCTGATGGCACACGGTCTATCAGTGGAGCACCATTCAAAGTACTCGATTCAGACCAGGTACTCGATTGCAGCATCTGGCCTGCCGGCGGATATGAATTGATGGAAACCTATCAAAATTCATTGGGTCAGACCACCACCTCATGGCTCAATTTCACAATCCACAACCGGCCACCTCCAGAGTTTGCTTTAGCGGTTCAAGGAGATGGTTTTGAAGTTGGTAAGGTTTGCTCGGTAAGAATGTCAACCAATGATGTAAACCAAGCTGGATTTCTGTTGGAATGGCAAATATCTCCAGAGTTGGGCTCGATGGGAACTGGCGATATGATAACCTGCGCTGATTGGCCAGCAGGGGTTTACAAAATACTGCTAAAAGTCACCAATTCAGAGGGTATTAGCACCACAAAGGGGCTAAATCTAATCCGGGTTCCTGCAAGTGATGCTTCAGATGAGGAATTGGCCTCACAACCGGTACAGTCAGTTGGTTCTGAAACCGAGACGCAATCAGTTGGCTGGTATGGAATCGGTGGATTATCGTTATTGGTTGCAGTCCTCGTGTTTTTGATGTTGGTAAAACAACCTGCTGCAAATGACGATGAAATCGATTTGAATCAGGCCATGATGATGGATGCTGAAGGATTGGCAACCCATGTCGACGAGGCGGGGATAATCTGGCGTCAACATCTTGACGGTGGTGTTGATTGGTGGGACGAAGCCACGGGAATGTGGCAGAGGTGGTAGAATTAATCTCGTATTGATATTGACTATTTGTTTAGGCACTATTATCACTATTATCATAGTTCGGTATACGTGGTTGTGGTGGGCTAGAATCAGACCTAGAGTGGCGTTATTGGATAGAGATTGGGTCAGTGATTGTGCCGAGGTCGCTAGTGCAAAGATATCCGCTGATGAAATCGAGTTTAGCAATGTGAGGGATTTCACTTGGCGTACGATAAAAGACCACGATGTGAAATGGATAGATGTCAAAGTAAATGCTGACGAAATCAGCGATATTTGGTATGTGATTGACCATTTTCACTCGGTCAAAGGATTGGCTCACACCATGCTTTCCTTTGAATTCAAGGACGGAACTGTACTGACCTTCTCCTTTGAGTGCCGCCGAGAAATTGGTGAAAGGTATCATCCTTGGGATGGGATGTGGCGCTCATATGAACTCTATTTATTGGTTTCAACTGAGAGAGATGCGTTGTATTTGCGAACCAATTCGCGCTCTCATAAGGTTCATCTTTTCAGGGCCCAGACTCCTCCCGGGAAGGAAAAGGCATTATTGCTACAATTATGTCAGCGTTTGAACCAACTTTCTCAAAGACCAGAATGGTATCATACCTTAACCGCTTCTTGTGCTACTGCAATCGTTGAGCAGGTGAATACAATCACCCCTGGAAGAATTCCATTCATGTGGCGCACTTTCTTACCTGGACATTCAGCTAGAGCAGCTTGGAAGTTGAAGTTGATAGAAGACTGGGGCGGATATGACGCTACTTTGGCTGCTAGTAGAATTGATCAGCATGCAACTAAGTGGGATGGTAAAGGCGATTATAGCCGTCATATTCGGGAGAATTTACCACCTTCTCCAAGGAGAGATTAATTCACTATTTTGTTTGCCAAATAACCAATAAATCACCACTGTCATGGCTGATATTGACGTGATTATCAGTCGCCTCATTGTGAACACCGCGGCTAGAGGTTTCCATATCATCCCCGTCAAGCGGATGTAATAGCCCACTGGTATGAATTGCTAAGACCTTGCCAAATGCAAATAGAGAAACATTGGTTCCAATCTCAACTTCAAGTTTGGTCCCATTGGCTGAAACCCTGCGTGCATTCCATCCCTCGAGATGGATTGTTGCGTTAGAATTCGCTTCAAATAGCGCGGTAAATGCTGCCAACCTGTGATCGAGACGGTCGCCTTCGATTCCAAATACATCGTTCACATCAAATCTCTTCAATGCCTTGGCAAGGTCGGTATCATCCTGCCCTTCGAGTTTTATCACCTCTTGTTCACCGATTCCACTCCAACTATCGAGATCACCGATGACAATGTCACAATTTATTCTATCCGCTGCGCCATCGAGAGCAACTACTTTATCGGCATTTGCTATCAATTCAACCCAAATTCGTTCGCTAGGCCATTGTCCATTTCCGACGACCACAATTCGCTCTGACACATGAAACCCTCTCGGTCTAAGGTTTCAAGCCATTCGCTCCAATCACTTGACACCGGTCCCCCCATAGGGGGACCGTTGAGCGTAAGTCAACAATGGTTTTGTAAGAAGGATGGTGAGCGGTGGTGATGTGCGGCAGAGGGGGTATCGCTGCACTCATCGCGATGATGTTTCTCGTTCAGGTGTTGGTAATCCCTCAATCTTTTTCCGAATCGATATCCGAGGACGATGTTAGTGAGCGGGTTCAATCTCTTGAATTAGAGAACGGTTCTGGCTCGCAGTTGGCCGGTAAACCCCTCACGGTAAACGGTCATTCGTGGACGGTTCGCCCTGAATCAAACCTCGACAACTGGCTTTCAATCGCACTTGTCAACGCATCAAATGCTACCGCTGTGGGTATCGATGTGGCTCCGGATGGAACCGCTCATATCTGCACTGTCGACGATACCGTCGTTACTTATTACCAAATATCGGTAAACGGCTCTATCGATAGCGATGTGATTGGAATCCTCAATTCATCAAATCCCATTGATGATTGTGCGATTCAATATACTGGTCATGACAGGGTGAGGGTTGCATTTTACGATGAAGCAAACCTCGTCTATGCCAGGAGGACGGTGATTGGTACCATCTATTCGCAGCCGGTTTGGAATAACCGAATAATCGCTGAGGGAATTGCAGGTGGCCCATTGACCATGGCGATGGATAGCGATGATAGGGCAAATATCGTATTTCGTGATGTGAATGATTCACTGCGGTATATCAATTCGACTAGCACTTTCTGGATTGATCGAGTAATCGACCAAGGCCCGGTCGATGATGACATTGAATTGATAATACAAAGTGATGACTCACCATTGATTATCTATCGTCACATCAACCAGGGGCTGCTCTCGGTGAGTTATGATGATCAGCAATTAATCCGTAATAATATTGCAAATTCAGGTAATTTAAGTGGTGGTCTTGGCATGGGAATCGATGCTGATGGTGTAGCCCAAGTGGCGTTTTCTTTCGAGGATAATGGTACCAATTATCTGAATGTTTTGCGCAGCCTCTCTGGCAAAGTAACCGGTAGAATCCCCTCTGAACCTGTTGAGATAATCCAGGCGATGGCAGATGCAGATACTTCACCTACTGGGGGTATTGCGGTTGGTGATATCGATGGTGATGGTTTGGATGATATCGCTATCGGTGATGCTGATGGTTTGGGTCAAGTGCGCATCCATTTGGGCACAGGAGCGGGGGTAAATACCAGCGCCATAATGGTAACTAATACAGGACAATACCTTGGCTTTGGCAGTGCGGTTTTATTGGTCGATGTCAATGGTGATGGTTTGGATGATCTAATTATTTCAGCACCTGGCAATGATACGATAGCGGGAGTGGTCGAGTGTAGACTGGCTACCAGCAGCGGGATTTCGGACACTGAATCGTGGACTTATTCAGGTCAGGCAGGACAGTTGGTCGGTTCTTCATTGGTAGATCTCGGTGATGTTGACCAAGACGGCGATGACGATTTTGCAATTATGGCGGCCAATATCTCAGGCGGCGAGGATGAATTAGGACAATTGACCATCATCTCTGGAGGAAACGATTCCCTTTCGACATATGGTCAAGTAAGCCAAAGCGGAACGGGTCTGTTTTTCGGCAGAGCATTCGCATCTCAGGGTGATCTCAATGGTGATGGCTATCCTGACCTTGCCGTAAGCAATACCGGCACAACCGAGGACCCAGTTTCCCATTCCTCGGTCGAGATTTTTCACGGTGGTGCAAATGGTCTCACCTTGACTCCTCAAAAGATCTATCAGAGCAATGAGCAGGGCCGACTATTTGGCCACGACATTCAATTCGTCGGTGATTTAGATGGCGATGGTGATGATGAATTACTCTTTAGTGAGATATTTAATGGTACTAATAATAAATATCAAAATGGGCGCCTTTGGATGTTTTATGGTGATGAAGGCGGATTGGGTGATGATCCAAATTGGACGCTTGATGGTGAGGTTTCCAACCAACGCATTGGCTATCGAGTAGCACCTGCAGGTGATATCGATAAAGATGGTTATGACGACTTTTTCGTGATAAGCCTTCAAGCCAATAACCGTGGCGAATTGCGTCTGCATATGGGTTCTGAAACCGGCCCCTCAAACGAGGTCTATCTGCTGAAAACCGGTTCGTCTCAATCACGATTAGCCGAAGTCATCATCTCTGGATCCGATCTCGATGGAGATGGTTTACTGGATTTATTACTAACTCAGAAAAATACGACTTCTAACAGCATTGAATTGCTGATTCTTTCTGAAATAGAATGGGAGTCTTTCGATATCGAGTTCTCTCAAGAGATTAGCGGACTTGAACTCGAGACCTCAGCCGATGGTCGAACGGTGATAATGTTCGAGATTGGCGGCGTATTGCAATTGATGGAGCATACCATGGATGGAAGTGCCGAGGGTCGCTGGACTCAGATGGCTCTGTCCAATACCCTTGCTAACGCCAGTGTAGGTTATGCATTCTCTTTATCTCCGACCGGCGTCGCAAATGTGATTTTGGTTTCTGGGCAAGGGCAATCCTTCACCTATATGCGACCTACTTCATTTGTGGCCTTGGAGCACAGTTTACGCAGCAGCAGCAGTTTTGGTGCAAATCTCGCGTCAGCGGTTGACTCTCAGGCAAATCAACAAATCGTTCATCAAAGCACCCCTGGAAATACGCTGTGGCTCGAGCAAGAGCAAAATGGAATCTGGTCTACCTCTGAACAGATAGGTAGCATCACCCCTAGCCTTGATAGAGCATTGCAATTACACATAGATTCACAAAATATCTCAAGAGTGGTCTACCATGATATCACAACCGGTGAATTAGC